>NZ_JADMVY010000011.1:0-131992 GCF_015547905.1 Clostridium sp. J1101437_171009_A5 | reverse complement strand
ATTTTACCGCATTACCCCTGTTTTTCCTAGTATTTTCAATGGTTTCCGAGCTTTTTCCCACTGTTCAGTAAGCCCTAACTTAACAGAAAATTGTGCCAAAATTGCAAACATCAAAGGCTATAGTCCTGAGTTTTTATACTATTTTCTCAAATCGGAGTACGGGCAGAAAGAAATTGCGAGTGGAACAGTTGGCGAGGTTCAAGCAAAGTTGCCTTTGAAAAATATTCTTGAAATAAAAGTTCCAGTGTTGAGTATGCAGGAACAAGAAGCAGTTGTAGAAAAACTGCGGATAGTAGATGAGAAAATAGAACGAGAAGTACAGTACTATAACAAGATGGAAAGTATCAAAGCTGGAATGATGCATGATTTACTGTCTGGTTTAGTAGATGTGACTATGATATAAGGAGGCGGCGTTTATGGCAGGAAGACCATCTGAATTGATGTATGTGGAGACTCCCCTGCTTGAACAACTAAAACAGTTGGGATGGACAGTCGTCCAACTGGATGACAGCGAAAAGCATGATCCTCAGAAGAGTTTCCGGGAGTCCTTCTCGGAGGTCGTTATCGTGTCGCGCCTGAAAGCTGCCCTGAAGCGTCTGAATCCGTGGCTGAACGATGTCCAGGTCGACGATCTCTGTGTTCAGGTTCAGAACTATCCTCATCCACTTCGGCAGATTCTTGAAAACAACGAGGAAGTTTATGACCGCATTACGGAAGGGCTGTCTGCCGACAACGAAGAAAGTGGCGAGATAAACTGTCCTGTACGTCTTATCGACTGGAGGGATGTGGATGCCTATGACGGTCCCAACGCTACTGATAACGACTTCCTTGCCATCAGCCAGTATAGGGTTCGCATTCCCGGCAAAGAGGAGTATATCATTCCTGATATTGTCCTGTTTGTAAACGGTCTGCCTCTCGTGGTCATCGAGTGCAAGGCGCCAGATATCACAGAACCGATGGCAGAAGGCATCGACCAGCTGATGCGTTACCAGAACCGCAGAGGTGCTGAAGAGCTGGAAGGTGTGCCGGAACTGTTCTACTTCAATCAGATTATCATGTCCACCTGTTTCCATGATTGCCGCTATTCTAGCATCACAGGCGGTGTCAGCCATTTTATGGAGTGGAAAGATGCCTATCCATACAAGCTTCGTGATATCAATCCTAACGGCAAGCCTTCGGCACAGGAGATTGCTGTGGCGGGTATGCTTGAACCATCCCACCTCCTTGATATTGTCCAGAACTTCATAGCGTATAAAGATGAGGACAACGGCATCCGTGTGAAACTCGTTCCCCGCTATATGCAGTATCGCGGCGCATCCAAAATTATCGAGCGACTGCGTACTGCCGATAAGGGAGAAAAAGGCGGTACGCTCTGGCATACCCAGGGTACGGGCAAAACGCTCACCATGATGTTTGTTATCCGCAAGATGTACAATTCCTTCGATTTAAACAACTACAAGGTCGTTCTAATCGTGGACAGAAAAGACCTGCAGACGCAGATGTTCAAGACCACGAAGACCGTGAAGTATGCCATCAACATTGCTGGCAGCATCGATGGACTGAAAGATCTCATCAAGAATACTGCAAGCGATGTTACGGTTGCGATGGTTCACAAATTCGGCGAGGCGGAAAAGAGCAAGGATAAGAAGGGTAAGAAAACCGGCTCTTTGGAACAGAGAACTTCAGTTTCCACATTCCCGGTTCTCAATACAAGCGATCGCATTCTGGTTATGATCGATGAGGCGCACCGTTCCGAATACTCTGAATTGGCTGCAAATATGTGGAAAAGTATGCCTAACTCGGTAAAGGTCGCATTTACGGGGACTCCGATTACCAAGACTGTTGATAACTTCGGTGGTTACATTGATACCTATACAATGCGACAAGCCGAGGAAGACGGTATTGTCGTAGAAATCAAATATGAAGGTCGTGCAACGGACAGCGAGATTACTGATCACGATGCCATGAACCACGCATTTATCGATGTTTTTGGCTATCTCGAAGATGATGAACAGCTTGAAATCCTTGGCAAGTACACTGTCAGAGGATATCTTGAGGCGCAGGAAGTCATAAGCGAAAAAGCTGCTGATATGCTCGACCATTATATCAATACAGTTTTCACCAACGGATTTAAAGCGCAGGTCGTCGGAGTCAGTAAAGAAGCGGCATACCGATATAAGAAAGCGATTGATGCACTCCTTCCCCAAAAAATAGAAGAGCTGGAACGCAGCAATCCGAACCACATTGATATCGAACAGCTGAAGAAACTCAAAACTGCCTGCATCATCTCGTCCGGCGGTGCAAACGAGGATCAGCACCTGAAACAGTATACAAATGAGGGTGAGAATGAACTCATCATTGACGGCTTTAAGGCACCATTCGGAGAGACCGGCCTTAAAGGTGGTGATGGCAATTACGGCATCCTAATCGTTACCGCCATGCTGCTGACAGGGTTTGACGCTCCTGTTGAGCAGGTCATGTATCTTGACAAGAAGTTGACAAACCATAATCTCCTGCAGGCCATCACAAGAGTGAACCGCACTTGCGGAGCAAATAAAAAGTGCGGATACTTGGTAGATTATGTGGGTATCACAAACCATCTTAAAGACGCTCTTGCCGATTATGCTGATGCTGATAGGGATGAGATTTTGTCATCCCTTCGTGACAAGTCCAAGGATATTGATGCACTGAATACGGCGTACAACGAGATTATCCAGTTCCTTAACGAAAAGGTCGGTTACGCACTTTCGCAGACCTCCGACATTATTGAGGAACTTTGCATTGATGAGGAACTCCGGGAAGAATTCAATGGACGGGTCTCTGTTATGTCACGCTTGTTTGACCGTGTTCTTCCGAATCCGGCAGCACTGGAGTATAGCGAGGATTACAAGGCGCTTGCTTTCATTCGTGAATCCGTAGCAAAGATGACCAGAAATCCAAGGTTCTCCAATAAGGATGCCAGCAAGAAAGTCCGAGCCATTATCGAGGAATACCTCAAAGTCAACGGTGTGGATATGGAAATTGCCCCCATTTCCTTGCTTTCGGATGACTTCCTGAAAGGCGGCCAGAGCAAAAAGAGTGATCGTGCGGTTAGCGAAGAAATCAAATATGCTGTCCGCGAGTTTATCAACATTAATATGCCGAAAGACCCAGAATTGTATGCTCGCTTGAGTGAGCGGTTGGAACAAATTCTGGAGGAGTTCAAGAACAACTGGGAAGAACTCCGCAAGGCTCTCGAACAGCTGCGCCGCGACATCAAGGCCGGTCGGGCGAAGGAAAATACCTACGGTTATGATGCGACACATGAAATGCCGTTTCTTGGCCTTTTGAAGACGGAGTTTTTTGGAAAAAAGACCTTTGAAGAGTTGTCTGATGAGCAGATGACCACGATGAAGAATCTGACGGATGATATTCTGAACCGATTCAAGCAGGAAACGGTCGCTGTTAACTTCTGGAATAATGTGGCATTGCAGCAGGAACTACGCACATATATTATCAAACAGCTGATTGCGCCTGAAATTAAGAAGGTTGTGCCAGACATCGTGAAACGCCGTAAGGATATTGCGCAGAAACTGATGGAACTCGGCTATCAGCATTTCGGGAGGGATGACTGATGCATGGAATAGCATATCAGGTAGTGCGCTCCGACAGAAAGAGCGTGGCACTTGTAATAGATAATGAGGCCAACCTCATTGTCCGCGCTCCGGCCTTTATGCCAAATTCCGTAATAGATGATTTTGTCCGAAAGAAAAAACGTTGGATCAATGAAAAACAACAGCAGGTAGCTGTCTTCGGAGAGAAGCACCCTCTCGTTGTTGTGGAGACTGGCGAAAGCATTATGTATCTCGGCAACAATTACGCCATCATTAAAGATGCGGTTGATGCGGTTGAAATTTCAGGAAACGAACTGATTGTTCCAAAGAATTACGATGTTGCGGCGCTGACTGCTTGGTTGAAGGAACAAGCAATGCAGATCATATTAGAGCGAATTGCCCTGTATGCGAATGTTATGGGTGTCACGCCCGGAACTATAAAACTATCGGAGGCGAAGGCTCGATGGGGTTCTTGCAGCACAAAGAATAATCTAAATTTTGCGTGGAGGCTTATCATGTGCCCTATCTCCGTGATTGATTATGTTGTGGTACATGAGTTGAGTCATATTACCTACAAGAACCATAGTCCCGCATTTTGGGCAAGAGTAAAAACCGTCCTTCCGACTTTTGAGGACGGTCAAGAATGGCTGAAGTTTAATAAGAAATTGATGGAGATAATATAAAGAATTCATTGATCACACATTACCTTTTAATGATCCCAGTTGGCGAGATGCTTAGGAGGAAATATCATGGAGGAAGCGGTACAGATTGTAATGAGCCAGTGCGAGATGTGGATAGATAATGCTGTGCTATAGGTAAGTGTTTTACGCAATAGCATTAGATAGCATCGCTTCTATGCCAGGGAAAATTCCAGATAAGAGCGTTCGCAGAACGCGCAGCCACAGAATGAAATTCTGTGTTCAAAAGGGGCTTGGGGGCGCTGCCCTCAACAAGCAGACGGCAGAAAATGTGAGCGTGTATTAACACTCGCATTGCTTGCCGGATTTGTGTGTGGCTATCCACACGCATTGCTTGCTACAATGTGCTTGGATCAAGATATGGAGTTCGAAGATTATGAGATACCGCTATTTCTTCCTTTAAATTATGCTAATATAGGGTTGAAGATTAACCTGCTATCTGATATAATGAAGCTGTCAAATAGGGGGTGTATCTCTTGAAAGAAGTAGCTGAAAGGTTGCGGTTTCTGCGGGAAAGTGTCAAACTATCTCAAGTAAAGATGGCTGAGATTGTCGGTGTCAAGCAATCCAGCCTGAACCGTTATGAGCTTAACCAGGCTTCGCCGACATTTGAAACGCTTACCCGGTATGCGGATTATTTCGATGTATCCATGGACTATATCTTTGGGCGCACGGATAATCCTCAGGGAAAGCTGTATGAGTACAAGCCTAAAATCCAGCAGAATGACCCCAAAATGCAGAAGTTTGTGGAGATGTGCTTTGACCCCGCCTCTCCTATGAATGCACGACTCAAGGAAACACTGCTGCAAATGCTTGGGGAGGCGAAACAATGAATGTTGTTATCTACGCCCGCTACTCCAGCCACAGCCAGACCGAGCAATCTATTGAGGGACAGCTCCACACCTGCTATGAGTATGCCAGAAACAATGGCTATCTCGTTGTCGGGGAGTACATCGACCGTGCCCAGAGCGGAACCACCGACAGTCGCGCCGAGTTCCAGCGGATGATTGCCGACAGTGACAAGCATACCTTTGAGGGTGTTCTGGTTTACCAGCTTGACCGTTTTGCCCGCAACCGATATGACAGTGCCATCAACAAGGCAAAACTGAAAAAGAACGGTGTGCGAGTGATCTCCGCGCGGGAAAACATCAGCGATGATGCCAGCGGCATTTTGGTGGAAGGTGTTCTGGAAAGTATGGCTGAATACTACTCAGCGGAGCTTTCCCAAAAGATTCGCCGGGGCATGGAGATTAATGCGCAAAAGTGTTTGGCCAATGGCAGCAATCCTGGTTTGGGCTATAAGGTGGATTCCGAACGTCGGTACTATGTGGATGAGGAAGAAGCAAAGATTGTCCGGGAGATTTTTGAACGGTATGCCAGTGGAGAAACAGTTGCAGACATTATTCGTGATTTGAACCGTAGAAAGCTCACGACTTCCCTTGGCAAACCCTTTAATAAAAACAGCGTCCACCGCATTTTGAACAACCGGCGTTACATCGGGTATTACCTCTACAAAGGCCAGGAAACGCCGGGCGGTATGCCTCGTATCATCGAAGATGAGCTGTTTGAGCGTGTCCACTATATCCTTGATCGCAACAAAAAAGCACCTGCCCGAGCCAGAGGGCGGGAAGAGTATCTGCTCACCACAAAGCTGTTCTGTGGCTACTGCCGGGAGATGATGACCGGTTACGGTGGTACAGGAAAATCCGGCAAGACCTATCACTACTATGCCTGCAATAATTTCAAACGGCGTAAATGCAAAAAGAAGGTCATCAGTAAAGAGAAAATCGAGGATCGTGTTGTGCTGGAGTGCCGCAAGTTGCTGACAGACAGCAACATTGAGCGGATCGCAGCTTCGGTATCCGAGGTCTGTGAATCCAACCAGGACACAGCATCCATCAAACGCATCAAAGCTGCCATCCAGGAAGCAGACACTGCCATTGAAAATCTCTGGAAGGCACTGGAGCGGGGACAGGCCGCCGACATGATCACTGAGCGGATTGAAAAACGCCAGCACGAAAAAGAGGAACTGCAAGCACAGTTGGCTGTCGAGATGGCAAAGCAGGTGACTTTGACAGCACCACAGGTTAGAGCCTATCTCTACTCGCTCAGGCAAGGAGACAAGAATGACGAGAACATCAAGCGTGGGATCATCAATATTTTCCTCCGGGCGATATATTTGTATGATGACCGGTTCACCTTGATTTTGAACGGCAGCGACACACCAATCACAATTGATGACATCCTGCTGGACGAGATCGAGGAGGGGCTTGAGGGTGACCTGACCAACTGCGAAGGGTGTTCATCGTTGGTTGCGGACGCTCCACCAAAAATCCCGGTGCCCTGCAATGCAGAGCACCGGGATTTTCTCTTGCTCTCGCAGCGGGTACCCGTTCCGTGTATCATATGTCACATTTCGCATATAGGCTGTCACACTCCATAAACAGAGAAGGAAACTGCACACTATTTTACACAGGAAAAGAGGACTGCATGCCAGCAGTCCTCTCTTTCTATCCTTATCTTTCGTATCATTTATGGTATATCGAAAAAACGAATCTTCCAATTTGATTCTATACCATAAAACATGCCACAAAATGATTGGGCTCAATTTCTTTGAGCTTAGGCTCCTCTGCGTGGCACTGTTCGGTGGCATGGGGGCAACGATTTGCAAAGCGGCACGCTTTGGGGGGATCGATCGGAGAGGTAATTTCTCCTTGCAGGAGAATCCGCTCCCGGCTTCCCCCGATCTTGGGGATGGGAATGGCACTCAGCAGCGCTTTTGTATATGGATGTGTGGGGTGTGCAAACAGCGTCTCGGAAGGCGCTTTCTCCACCAACTGTCCCAAATACATCACGACAATATCATCGGAAAAATGATTCACCACCGACAGGTCATGGGTAATGAACATGTATGTGAGTCCAATTTTTTCCTGCAAATCCTTCATCAAATTGAGGATCTGGGCCTGAATGGAGACGTCAAGCGCGGAAACCGGCTCGTCACACACAATAAACCGCGGATTGACCGCCAGCGCCCGGGCAATCCCGATTCGCTGCCGCCGGCCACCGTCCAGTTCATGGGGATAGGCATTGGCAAGCCGCTCTGCCAGGCCAACCGTCTTCATTAACTCCATCACGCGGTCCATGCACGCATCTTTTTCCTTGACCAGCTTATGCAGGCGCAGCGGCTCCATAATGGTCTGGCTGACGGACTTTCGCGGATCCAGAGAAGAGAACGGGTCCTGGAAAATCATCTGCATATTTGTCCGCATGGCTCGCATTTCCTGCTTTTTCAGCTTGCTGATGTCCTGTCCATCAAAGAGGACCTCGCCGGATGTGGGCTCCAGCAGGCGCAGGATGGTACGTCCCATCGTAGATTTGCCGCATCCGGACTCTCCCACCACTCCGAGCGTCTTTCCTTCCTCCAGGGTAAAGGTGACATCATCTACTGCATGGAGCACTCCTTTTGGCGTTTTAAAATACTTGCTCAGGTGATTGACCTGCAGCAAAGGGGCTGCTTTGCTCATGCTTCATTCACCAGCCTTTGCTCTTGAATGTTCTGCTCATTATAAAGATGACATTCCACATAGTGGTCCGCGGTTCGATAGGTTCGACAGGGTTTTTCCTTCTGACACTGTTCCGTGGCATAGGCACAGCGCGGGGCAAATGGGCACCCCTCCGGCAAATGGGCGGGGTCCGGCATCAGCCCCGGGATGGGCTTGAGCCGCGCCTTTCGGTCTTCTAGATTCGGAAGTGAATCAAAAAGTCCCTTGGTATAGGGATGACGGGTATGCAGGAAGATGTCTTCCAGCGTTCCGCGCTCCACTACTTGTCCGGCATAGATGATCGCAACTTCATCGCAGGTCTCTGCCACAATGCCAAGGTCATGCGTGATCATCAGCATGGACATATTATACTGCTTTTTGAGTCCGCGCATCATCTCCAGGACCTGAGCCTGGATGGTTACGTCCAATGCTGTGGTGGGCTCGTCCGCAATCAGCAACTGCGGACTGCATGCCAGCGCCATGGCAATGACCACGCGCTGCTTCATCCCGCCGGAAAACTGGTGGGGATATTCCTCACCGCGCTCTCCCGGAATGCCCACGGTCTCCAGCATCTTACGCGCTTCTACCAGGGAAGCCTTTTTATCCAGCTTTTTGTGGTGCTGGATGACCTCCGCGATCTGCTCCTCAACGGTTCTGACCGGGTTGAGCGAAGTCATGGGGTCCTGAAAAATCATGGACACCTGCTGTCCTCGAATTTTTCCCATTTCCTGCTCGGTCTTGTTTAAAATATCCTCTCCATCCAGGAGGATGCTTCCGGATATAATCCGTCCGGCCGGTTTGGCCAGCAGGCGCAGCACCGAGAGCGCCGTCGTAGTCTTGCCTGCTCCGGTTTCACCCACCAGTCCCAACGTCTGACCTTTTTTGATGGATAGATCCAGTCCATTGACCGCATGCACCACATCATCCATGGTGTGAAATTCAACCGTCAAATTTTGAATATCCAATGCAAGGGATGTCTGTTCACTCATGCGTACCACTCCTTACTTCAGTCTGGGATCCAGAGCGTCCCGCAAACCGTCTCCCAGCAGGTTGAATGCCAGGATGGTCACCATAATGGCCAGACCGGGGAAGAGCGCCATATAGCTGTAATCCCGGATATAGGTCCGGCTGCTGGAGAGCATGGCGCCCCACTCAGGTCTGGGCTGTTCCACGCCCAGGCCCAGAAAACTCAGGCCGGAGATGGTCAAAATTGCAAAGGAGATGTTGAGTGTCATCTCTACCAGGATGGGAGCCATACAATTGGGAATCACATGGCTTAAAATAATGGTACGGTCCGTCGCGCCGATTGCCCGCGCCGCTTCGATGTATTCCACATCTTTGACGGTCAGTACGGCTCCACGTGTAATACGCGCAAACTTTGGAATGCTGGATATCACCATTGCCATAATGAGATTGGTGACCGATGTGCCAAGCACCGCCACAATGGCAATTGCCAGGAGTGTGCCGGGGATGGCCAGGAGCATGTCCATAATACGGGAAATAATCATATCGACCCGTTTGCCAAAATAGCCCGAAACTGCGCCAATGGTTCCGCCGATCAGCGATGCCAGCAATGTGGAGGTAAAGCCAATGGAGAGCGAGACTCTGGTGCCATGCACGACGCGGGCCAGAATATCTCGTCCCAGCTCATCCGTGCCAAAGGGATGGGCCAGAGAGGGCGGCTGACGCATTTCCGCAATATTTTGTTTAATGACCACTTCATCATAGTCAAAGAGAACATCTGCAAAAAGAGCCAGCAAAATCAGCGAGATGATAATAATAAGTCCTAAGATTGCCGTCTTATTTTTCATCAGACGCCGCATAGCCAACGACATCTGGCTCCGATTCTTTTTCCTCAAATCCGGCTGCAAGGTCACCGGTTGGGCAGGATTCTTTTTTGCCATGTGTATCCCTCCTTATGCGTACTGCGACTTCATGCGTGGATCAACCAGTCCATAAAGCAGGTCCACAATCAAATTGACGATTGAGAAACAAATGGCAAAAATAATGATACATCCTACCACGGTAGGAATATCGCGCTGCTGAATCGAGGTGATCATCAGACGGCCAATGCCCGGCCAAGAAAATACGGTCTCGACCAAGACAGATCCCGAGAGCAGGATTCCAGTCTGAAGTCCAATGCTCGTCATCGTCGGAATCATGGCATTTCGCAGTGCGTGGCGCCGGATGACCGTTCCCTCTGACAGGCCCTTGCTGCGCGCGGTGCGGATGTAATCCTGACGGATCACTTCCAGCATGGATGAGCGCATCGTTCTTGCCACAGATGCCATGGAGGCCACTGCAAGCGCAAAAGATGGCAGGATGATACACTTCCACTGATCCGCGCCAAACGACGGCAGCCATTCCAGCCGCAGCGAAAACAGCAGGATCAGCAGCAGTCCGAGCCAGAAGGATGGCATGGAAACACCGATGAGTGACACAACCATACAGATCCCATCAAAAATAGAGTTCTGTTTGATTGCCGCAATAATGCCCAGCGGAATGGCCAAAACAATACTGACCACACTGGCCACCAGTGCAAGGCGGATCGTGTTGGGCAGCCGGGCGGCAATTTCAGTGACCACAGGCGCCCCCGTGCGGTAAGACACTCCCATGTCACCATGCAAGAGGTTCAGCATATACCGTCCATACTGCACCAAAACAGGGTCGTTCAATCCCATCTCTTCCCGCAGCTCAGCCACCCGTTCCGGTGTGGCGTCCTCTCCTAAAATAATGCGGGCCGGGTCGCCATCTGCCATACTCAGGATGACATAGACAATCAGTGTGGCACCAATAATGACCGGAATCAGTGATATAATCCGCTTTATCGTGTATTTAAGCATCCCAATATTCCCTCCTGTCCATGGAGTGACACGGGCCCTGCGGAGTTGCTCCCGCAGGGCCCGCTTATCATCGTGATTGCATCAGAGCATTACTTCCAACTCAGTAAATGATAATAGGCTGCTCCGGTTGCATTACAATTGGCACCTTCCAGGCCGCTGTCATATGCTTTTACATAGGTCTGGGCAAACAGAGGAACAACAGGGCACAGATCATTCAGGTGCGCCACACATTCACGCAGGATTTCGTTGTTCTCTTCTTCATCCAGCGTGATTGCGGCGAGATCCAGATATTCGTCTACCTTCGGATCATTTACCCGGGCGCCGTTTGTAGCGTTAATAAATTTGGAATGATAAATCGTCGTGAGCCACTGCTGCATGGTACGCTGTGCGAGCTGGGTCAGACCGGCGGTATAATCACCGCTGTTGTAGCTGGAAATCCAAGTGGCACCATCCATAGAAACCAGCTCCACATTGATACCCAGTTCTGCCAGGTTGGCCTGAATAATCGCACCGGTTCTCAGGTCCTCATCGGATGCACAGACCAGCGGCATCTCCACGGTGGAGGGATCTACTCCGGATTCCTCCAGATATTGCTTCGCCTTCTCCAAATCATAGCCCACGGCATTCTCATCCGTCGAGGACTGATAACCCTGAGGCGCACAGGAAATGACGCTCTTTGCAAAACCGTTCATGGTAACCTGGATAATGCTCTCCCGATCGATGGCTGCGGAGATGGCCTTTCGGAACAGCTCATTGTTGAAGGGCTCCTTCTCGTTGTTCAGCAACAAATATTTCAGAGCTACACTGTCCTGCTCCAGAACACTAACATTGGGGTTTGCCTTCAGCTTTTCCACATCGACCGTATCCAGGTCATAGAGGTAGTCCACTTCGCCCGCTTCAAAGGCAATGGTACGCGCGGAGCCTTCCGGAATGAAGCGCCAGACCATGTGCTCGATCGTGGCCTTTTCCTCCGCGTTGAAGTAGTTCTCGTTGGCCTTATATTCGAGCTTATCACCAGAGACATATTCCACAAATTCATACGGTCCGGTTCCGTTGATATGAGTATTAAAATCAACGCCCGCATCAATATCATCCTTGCTCAGGATGGCAACCTGCTGGTTGGTCAGATCCATGAGCAGGCTGGAGCAGGGACCATCCGTGGTGATCTTCACCGTATAATCGTCCACGGCCTCCACATTTGTAATCTTTTCAACATACTGCTGGGACTGGGGAACAGTTGCTGCCAGCTGCAAGGTGGCAACCACATCATCGGCGGTCATGTCGCTCCCATCATGGAACTTGACGCCCTCATTCAGGTGGAAGATCCACTCCGTGTCGCTGACCGTCTCCCAGCTTTTTGCCAGGTCCGGTTCGGGTGTCAGATCGTCGCTGACTCTGACCAGACAGTTGTGGGTGAGAAGTGTGGAAACACAGGTCATCATATAGTTCTGATTCATTGTATCAAGGGTCGGGGGCTCTGCTCTGCAAGCGAAAACAATGGTACTCTTATCCTGTTCCCCACCGCCGGCTGCCGGCTGATTCTCAGAAGAAGGGTTACCGCCACAAGCACTTAACGAACCAAGCATTGAAAGGGCAATGAACGCGGAAGCGATGCGCCGAGTGTTTCTTTTCATTATTTAACACCTCAATCTCTTTCATATCTTCGGTTGCCTACGCTACGATATATACCCCGAGAGAACTGCTACCTGCTCTTATCTCCCTCCCCGATATTGTATATTTATAGAATGCGTTTGCTGGATGTCACTCCGCAAGCTGCATGGAACCAATAGTAAAAAATATTTTATTGACTTTTATTATAAATAAAAATATTTTTACTGTCAATATCTTTTTGTAAAAAATATCACTTACTCCTTTTTCTCATCCCTTCTTTTTGTCTGTATGCAACAATATTTTTTTAAATTTTTGCGGCCACTTATTGACAGGCGTTCGCATTGCACTTATAATACCGTTGTGATGTAAATATTTTTTTACCTGTGTCAAAAAAAATGACCTACAGTTTTATGAATTGTTCGGAGTATATTTATGACTATTTCAAGTCTTTTAAAAGAAAAATATCCAGAACTGAGTCCCGGAAAGCGCTTGGTGGCCGATTATATCAATGAGAACATGGATATCGTCGCCTACTGCACCGCCTCCAGCATTGCAGAGCAGCTGGGTGTAAGCAATGCACAGATCGTAAAATTCATTAAATCGCTTGGTTTTTCCTCCTACAAAGACATGCAAAATGCGATTCGGAAAGAGGTCGAAGAGCGGGTCAGCTTGTCCGGAAGTCTCCAGAAGTGGCGGCAGGATGAATTGGGCGATATGAAAGAAAACGCCTGGAAAATCATAAAGCAGGACATGGAAAACATCCAGGCCACCTTCCAAAATACTTCTTTCTCCGCTTTAGAAGAAGTTGCCGACCACATCGTCAAAGCCAAACACGTCGGCTTTGTTGCATCCAGAACCGGAATCGGCTGCAATATGATCCCCTCTATTTTCTTTAACGAAATGCGCGACAACGTCGTTCTTCTTACTCCCGGTGTAAATAATTCGCATGATATTTTGAAGTGGTGGGGAAGTGACGACATTTTACTTGGCGTAAGCGCATTCAGCTACGGCAAGGGTTTTGCGGTAGAAATGCTGGAGTACGCACGCAAGCGCGGATGCAAAACAGTCTGGTTCACCGATTCCGAATCTTTTATGCAAACTCCGCCAAAAGAGTTTGATTACGTATTTCAATATCAGACGAGAAGTGCCATGTTATCCCTCACTTCTCTGATCGCCCTATACAATGTACTGAATTACCTGGTGGCCAATCGGCTGACCCATTCGCTGGAGGATATTACGAAATCCGAAGAAATGCTCTTTCAACCCTGGCTGAATCATCCGATTGGTTCTGATCGAGAGCAGTAAAAGATATTTTCCTCGCTCCAGGATGTTGCTATATGCTGCATGGAACACAGTATATCCACATCTTTTCAGCAAGGAGCGATACTATGCAGAAAATCGATTTGATGGTCCGTTCTGCCAAGATTCTGGAACCGGGCCATTCTGATCTCCCTGAGCGGTCAAAAGGCATTGCCATCGACCGCGGGGTCATATTGGCAGTGGGTGAGGAACAGGACCTGCTTGCGCAATATGATCCGGCACGCATCCTGGATGCCTCCGGTATGTACGTGTGTCCCGGCTTCGTCAACACGCATGACCATCTGTTCCAAGTTCTGACCAAAGGGCTCGGAAAAGAACGTCTGCTCTGGGACTGGCTGGAGAATACCATTCGGCAGATGACTCCGTATATCGATGAGGAGGCCATCTACTATGCTGCCCTGGCAGGCTGTATGGAGAGCATCCACAGCGGAATTACCACTACATTAGACTTCCAATACTGCCATTCCCACATCGGTCAGTTTGATGCGGTCTGTCAGGCATTCCGGGATTGTGGGATCCGGGGCTATGTCGGCCGCATCCAGTACAAGGGCGATTATCTGGGTCTGTCCAAGGTCCCGCCGGAAACGCCAAAGGAGTATTTCCGGAACGTCTCCAACATTCACAGTCAAATGGAAGATCCCGCGCGGTTGGATGTGGCGTTGATTGCGCCCGGTATTCCCGGCATTCTGGATGAACCGGATTACCAGAATGGTTATTTGCGCGAGATCCGCGAGTGCGCCGAGACTCTGAACGTCCCATATACCCAGCATCTGGTGGAAACCGTGGATGACGATGAATACCTGGTGGCAAAATGCGGCGAAAGAAGCGTTCCCTATCTGGAAAAGCAGTCGTTCTTCGGACCTCGCTGTGTTCTGGCACACTGCGTAAAAATGCATCCAGAGGACTTTGCTATCTTCCAGCGCTATGACGTGAAGGTATCCCACAACCCGGTGTCCAACATGATTTTGGCCTCCGGCATTTCTCCGGTGCGCACATTCCTGGACCACGGAATCTGCGTCAGCCTTGGCGTAGACGGCGCCGGCAGCAACGACTCCCAGGATATGCTGGAAACCATCAAAATTGCAAACCTGCTCCAGAAGGTAAACGCGCTGGACGCCCGCGTTCTGACTGCATCCGAGACGCTGGAAATCGCCTGCAAGGGCGGTGCCCGTGCCCTCTGCCGAGACGATATCGGTGAGCTTGTCCCCGGAAAACGCGCCGACTTTTTCTTCTACAATCCTCGCACACTGAAGTCTGCCCCTGTGGCAGATCCCATCTCCAGCCTGGTCTACGCCAGTGGAGAAGAGAACATCCACACCGTGGTGATCAATGGCAAAATCGTTCTTGAGAACGGTCGTTTTACCACCGCTAACGAGGGACATGTGATCGAAATGCTGGAGCGCTGCGCGTATCACATTCGCAAGTGTTCCAACCTTCCGGATCGGGTGTAGGGCCTATGCGTACCGTTCGTATTTTGGGCGTGAGCGCCAGCCCCAGAAAGGGCGCCACACTTCAGGCACTTCAGCACTGTCTGGATGCTGCCAAAAGCATCCCCGGTGTTGAGACCGAACTCATCGACCTATCCGGGAAAAAAATTCATTGCTGTATCAACTGCAATGCCTGCCGGAAGCAAAAGCTCTCCTACTGTCCGGTGTTCCAGGATGATTTCCAGCCCTCCTATTTGGAGCACTATCGCAATTGCGATGGCATCATTCTGGCCTCTCCGCTCTATATGATGAATCCAACCGGTCTTCTCTCCAACTTTATTGCCCGAATGCGGCCGGGCGGAGGCGGTCCGGAAGAAAAAGCCGCCGCCGGGCTGCGGATCGGCGGTACCATTGCCGTCGGCGGCCGCCGAAACGGCGGACAGGACACAGCGCTTGCCGCTATGAACGCCTTGCTGCAAAGCGGGGGAACGAATGTGGTCGGCGGAGGTGTGCTCTTTTACAACGGAGCCTCCGTATGGTCCAAAAACCAAAAGGTCCTGGACGATCCAACCGGACAGATTGAGTTGGAGGTACTGGGACGCAAAGTAGCCGCACTGGCATCCATTGTTGTCCGCGGAATGGAACACTGTCCGGAGGATTGGAATCCCTTTTATGGGGCAGGCTGCCTTTCCAAGGAGCAGATGCTTCAGGCGTATGCCGCAATTGGTCTGTAATATATGTTTTTCATGATAAAAAAGGAGGATATTTACTATGGATAACCACAGCTATCAGAAGCCGAAGAAGGTCCGCATCGTCGTAGATCAGTGCCGCCCCCATCCCGAGAGCGGTAAAACCTGCCGCTGCCATAAGGCAGGAGATACCTTTGAATTTGACTTCGAGCGCTGCCCTCAGAATTTCTGTGCTGCTGCGTTCCATAGCCTCTGGCCCGCCCTGCGCGTTCTGGAGCTGGGCGGCCGGCACCCCTGGGATGCCAAAGAGGGAACCACCCTGGTCGCCTGTCCCGATCCGGTTGTCACCGTGAATTTCAGAATCGAGGCCATTGAAGAAGGCGAGTCCTTTGAGGAGAAATAAAAAATTCCATATTCTCGGGAAGGACGGTGCCATATGCAAAAGCAGCAGATGAAAGAGGCCGCAGTCCAATATATTGACGCCCATAAGGAGGAGTATATTGCGCTGGGCCGGACCTTTTATCACCATCCAGAGCTGGCATTTCAGGAGGATTTTACGGCACAGCACCTGTTTGACTCGCTCCATGCCCTGCATCCCACCCAGCTCAATCGCGTAGCCCACACCGGTGTGGCCGCAACCTTTCAGCTCGGGCAAACCGGCCCCCATGTTGGTGTCATCGCCGAGATCGACGCCACCTATATCCCCAACCACCCGGACGCAAATCCCTCTACCGGGGCAGCTCACACCTGCGGCCATCACATCCAGACGACCGCATTGGTGGGCGTGGCCCGTGCACTGACCGGCTCCGGCATTGCAGAACATCTCCAAGGAAGCGTCAGCTTCTTTGGCTGCCCCGCCGAAGAGGGCGGTGTTTCCGATGCGCTGTTTGAAAAGCTCCACGATACCGAGGGGCTGGAATCCCGCAGCGGCAAACAGGAGATGATCCGTTTGGGATGCTTTGACGGCCTGACCGCCCTGTTGAGTACGCATGCGCTCATCAACGATGAGAAAGTAACGGAGCCCGCTCTCCTGTCCGCAGGGTGCAATGGATTCAACCGCTGGATCTTCCACCTGTACGGGAAGAACGCCCATGCAGCGATGGATCCCAGCAAGGGTATCAATGCATTTAACGGCGCCATGCTCGCCATGTACGCTCTGAAGTGTGTGCGCGAATCGCTTCCTCTGGATGATTATTCCTACATTTCAGACTCCCTGGATCCCGTGGAGCACACGAGCGGAATCCCCGATCATGTTGTTCTGCGGGTGACGACGAAGAGCAAGACTCCGGAAATTTTGGAAGAAATCGACCGAAAAGTCGTCTGCGCGGTGGAAGGCGCGGCCATGAGCCTGGGCTGTAAACTGGAGTACGAGAAAATACCGGGTTATCAGTCTTTCATTGCCGATATGCCCCTCAGCCAGATCTACATGAAAAACTGTGAGGAATTGACCCATCGCCCGGTCCCGATTCGGCCTCACGGCTATTACAGCAACGATTTGGGAAACGTGTCCAAACTGGTACCCACCTCTCAAATTGTGGTGGGCGGATGTTCCGGTGCTCTGCATTCAGACCGCTTCCGCATTGACAATGAAGAGATGCTCTATCTCCTCCCCAGCAAAATGATGATTTGTACCATCATCGATCTGTTAAGTTAAGCGAATCCCCCCTTCTTTTCCATTGAGGAAAGGTCTCCACTGGCGATCTATTGGTCGGATCGCGTGGAGACCTTTCCTCGTTCTTGCAATATTACAAATTTGTTCTCTCATTAAAAGGTACGGATCATTCGCGCGGTCGCTCTGCTCAGTATGCGCATGTCTTCACGGCAGGTTTTCTGAACCCCGGAAAAATCCGTACAGGTGGATACCGCGCTAAAGATCGCGCTCACTCCGATTTGGTAAAGCTCTTCCGCCCCTTCACCCACACTTCCGCACAGCGCGATACATGGCACCCCGTATTTCTGGCACCGCTTCGCCACACCAGACGGGACTTTTCCATACAGACTCTGCCGGTCGATTTTTCCCTCTCCTGTGATGACGCAATCTGCCCCTTGCACAATACGGTCAAAGTCCGCCATATCCAGAAGCAGCTCGATTCCCGGCTTTAGATTGCCGTTGAGAAAGGCCAACACACCCGCTCCCATGCCTCCTGCGGCTCCGCTGCCTTCTATGGTCCCGATCTCCCGGTGCAGCATTTGCTCCAGTATGGCGGAAAGATGACGCAGGCCTCCATCCAGAATCGGCACCTGTTCCGGTGTTACGCCCTTCTGGGGTCCATAGACCGCGGTCGCACCCATGGGCCCACACAGCGGATTTTTGACATCACACGCGGCCGTCACCGGCACCGGAAGGGGGTGCTCCGGCGGAAGGATATGGTGGATCCGGTTCAGATAGCATGCTTTTGCGGGAACTTCTTCCCTCTTTTCATCAAAAAACTTCCATCCAAGTGCCTGTGCCATGCCAATTCCGGCATCATTGGTCGCGCTTCCACCGAGCCCTAAGAGAATCTGGCGCACCCCCGGCTGTCCGCAGGCATGCAGCAGCAGTTCTCCTACGCCATATGTCGTCGCCGTCAGGGAGTCCCGATGGTCCCCCACCAGCGGCAATCCGGCTGCGGCGGCCATCTCAATGACCGCCGTCCCGTCTTCTAAAATGGCATACCCGCTCTCCACCGGCACCCAGTTTGGTCCCGTCACCGTACAGGTAATTCGCTGTCCCGGGCGGAGAGATAGGCAGGCCTCTACCAAGCCCTCCCCGCCATCCGCCATAGGCAGCATGACCATTTCACACTGGGGGAACTGCATCTGGAATTCTTCCTTCTGAATGGAGCAGACCTCCTGTGCAGACAGGGTCCCTTTAAAGGAATCTGACGCAAATAGGATTCGTTTCACGGCAGTATCCTCCCCCTCTTCATTCCGCGCAAAATATGGTACTGACGCCATCCGGGATCACCGTGATCTCTCCCGTGGTCCCAACCTTTCTATCTGCCATTTCGATGGCACTCTCCAGATCCGGTGCATACTCCATATGCATCTCACATACCATTTCCTCGAGTTCCGGTCGGGTTACCATAATTACAGAGTGCTGTTTCAATATGCGTGCCAGAATTTGATATTGCCACTGATCCGCCGTCGTCTGCTCCGGCGGAGTCTTTTGGATCTTGTCCAGCAGTTCCGGAATGGATGCCGCCTCCTTAAGTGCCTGGTAAAAATGGGCCCCTCCATGTCCATCTTCACAGGCTGCGCACAGGATAATGACCCCACCCGGCGTACACGCTTCGGCCGCCGTCGCCATTCCTTTTACACACTGGTATAGATTTTGATCCAGAGGATATCCCCCGTTTGTGGTAATGACAATGGGGGTCCGTTTTCCTTTCACCTGCGTCATCTGTCGGGATATCTCACATCCCGCTCGATGGGCCTGCTGCGGAGAACCCGCCACAGCCGCCACCAGCCGTTTCTCCTTGTCCAGAATCACATTGCAGACAAACGCCAGACCAGCCATGTCGGCAGCCGCTTCCATATCTGCGTGGATCGGATTGTGCTCCAGCACTCCGGCGCGCGCACAGGGATTTGCAATCATACCGGCACTGTGATTCCAAAAAATACTCTCGCGGGCCGAAATCCCTGGCAGCACACTTTTTCTGCCGCCGGAAAATCCGGCGAAGAAGTGTGGTTCAATAAATCCCTCTGCCAGCAGCAGATCCGCCTTGGCCGCGACCTGGTTGATTTTCAGCGTCCCTCCGGAGGGAAGTGTCCCGATCTCGACAAAATCCTCTTCCCTCCGGCAGTCATGCTGGACAATCGAAACGCTTTTCAGAACTTCCGCTCCGAATTTTGTCTCCAGCTCATGGGGAGTCATCTCCCGGTGACATCCACAGGCAATCAGGATAGTGACCGCAATCTGTGGATTTCCCTGCCGCAGCTCTTGTAAGAGCTGCGGCAGGATCCATCTGCTTGGAACCGGTCTGGTATGGTCGCTCGCAATGATCACTGCACTTTTTTTGCCAGCCGCCAATGTGGAGAGCCGTTCTCCAAACGGATGCGTCAGGGCTTCCCTTATGATCTCTTCCGGCGGTCTCTCCGCAAAATGCTCCTGGTTCTGCAACAGCCGAACCGGATGGGCCGGTCCGATCTCAGCGGTCAGATGCCCTCTGCCGTAGGGCAATGTGATATCCATAGCGCCTACCTCACTCAGTCCTCCTCATAGGTCTCGATGCGGAAAATCGTAGGTTTTCCCGGATCCGGGCAGGCCACACGGGTGACCCCCTCCTGGCTGTCCCACGGATGGCGGCCGCCCAGCTCCAGAACGCGCAGCTGCGGCCAAAGGCTGTGGAAGGCCGCAGCACAGAAGTCCTGCGGGCATTGCTCAAAATCAAAGGTAAAAACCTGTCCTACCTCATGGCAGTGACATGCCCGCCCTGCCTCGTTTTTCGGACACTTTTCGACAACAATCCGTACTTTCTTCGGTTTCTGAAACGTTCCGTATTCACGATCCATAACATTTATGCTCCTTTTCCGTTTTATTCAATTAATGGGCAGCCTTACAGTCCCCGTATGCGGGACCCCTGCGCCAATTCTGCTTGGTCTCTGTACCCCAAAAAGTTTGCGCTGTTTAGGGATCCCTCCAGATGATAACAACCTTCTTTTATCACTTTGCACATATACGCAAGTTTTGTCCCCAGCGCCTGTGCCTCCAGCATACCAATCTGATCCCGTGGCGCGATCTCATTTTGGGACCATACCGCAGCTCCATTATAGAACTGAACGCCTCCGCCGACAATGTTGGTGCCGGTGGCCTGCAGCATATTGTTCAGCACGGAGAGGCAGAAGTCCTGTCCGCCATTTCTCATCCCGCCGACTACGATTCCGCCTCCCATGCGGGTCCCAAACACACCGCTGCGCGCATAGGCACCTAATGGTTTCATCCGGCTCATAAAATTTTGGATCAGTCCGGTGGCCGTCATGTAGTAAATCGGAGTTGCCAGGATGATTCCGTCGCAGCGCAAATAGAGATCGTAAAATCTCTCTTCCATGTCGTCTTCAATGACCGGGCAATAATGCGTCTCTTTTTTTACACAGACATTGCAATTCTTACAGCATCGGATGTCCTTCCCATAGAGCGCGATTTTTTCGGTATAGACTCCCTCAATGTTTTCCGCTGCATCCAACGCCAAATCCAGTGCACGGTCCGTTGCTCCCCGTCTTGGACTTCCGCAAATTCCTAAAATCAACACATCTTTCTCATTCATACTCTGTCCCCTTGCACTTTATTGCTGCGCCAACCGTATCGGGTTATCCTAACTGCGCCCCTTTTTTGAAAAAGACTCCATGTCCTTCCGGCTTATTTCCGCTGCCTGTGAGGAACATCACGATCAGGGTAAAGATGTAGGGGAGCATCAGCATAAACTGATACGGAATATTGATGCCAAAGGCCTGCAAATTAAGCTGAAGTGCATCTGCAAAACCATAGAGAAGGCATCCCAAAAATGCGCCTATCGGGTGGTATTTTCCCAATATGATAATCGCGAAGGCCGCGTATCCTTTTTCTGCGGAGATTCCCTCCACAAAGCTGCTTGCTGTGGCAATGGACAGATAGGCCCCTGCGATTCCCGCAATCGCACCTGTGATCAAAACATTGGTGAAGCGATAGCAGCGCACCCGCAAGCCGAGCGTATCGGCTGCATAGGGATTTTCTCCCATCGCTCTGCACTGCAGGCCCAGCGCAGTGCGGCTGTAAAAGAACCAGCTTCCGATCACCAGCAAATAGGACAAATAGACCAGAATGTTTTGCTCAAAGAAAATCGTTCCAATGACCGGGATCTTATGGAGCACTGGAAGTGCAATATCCTGGAACGGGTCCACCGACGGGAATTCCACGGATACACCAAAAATACTTCTGTAAAAAAAGCTGGTCACACCTGTGGCAAGCAGTACAATTGCCGTACCTACCAGGGCGGGCTTGCTTCCCAGGTACACAACCATATACCCATAAATCGCCGCGAGCAGCACTCCGGAGATCATTGCAGCCGCCAACCCGATCCAGAGCCGATTGGTCATATAGGCAGCTGTAAATCCAGAAAACGCGCCCATCAAAAGAATACCTTCCAGCTCAATACTGCTTACACCGGCCTTATCCGAGTATAAGCCTCCCATTGCCGCCAGCGTATAGGGCGTTGCCATTCGCACCGTGGACTGCAATAGCACAAGCCACACGGAACCGCTCAAGAAGCCATTCATTTTACGGTCTCCTTTCTCTTGAAGATAAACTGCTTCTGCTCCAGGATGGAGAATCCGACCACAAAGAGCAGGACCAGCGCCTACAAAATGGATGCGAGTGTACTCGGGATTCCGATGCTGCGTGCCATCTGATTGGAACCGGTATTCAGCATTCCAAACAGCAGCGCACTAAAAATAATTCCAATCGGATGGAGCCGTCCCAACAGGGCCACCGCGATGGCATTGTATCCATACCCGGGAGACAGGCCTGCATACAGTTTCCAGGATGTACCCAGCACTTCGATTCCTCCGGCCAGACCGGCGATGGCTCCACTGAACGCCATCGTGGAGAGCGTAACCATACCGACCCGGATTCCTGCATACTCTGCCGCATTGCTATTTAGGCCGGTTGCCTTGATTTTATAGCCCAGCGTGGTCTTTTCCAGCAAGAAATAGACCAGTCCCGCAATCAACAGCGCAAGGAAAAATCCCAGGTGCAGTCTGGTTCCGGGAATCACATACGGAAGCTTTGCCGCATCCATGATCTCCTGCGTCTCCGGATAAATCCCCCGCGGTTCCGCGATCGGACCTCCCTGGCCCACCAAAAACTTCACCAGAAGTACCATAATGGAGGAGAGCATCACAGATGTAACGACCTCAGAGGATCCCCGTACCGCTTTCAAGTACCCCGGGATGCCTCCCCACAGCGCACCAAAGAGGAATGCCCCCAGGAGGCAGAAGGGAATGACGACGATTCCCGGAAGACCGCTATTATGTACCAGCATCTCGCACAGGACGCATCCAAGTGCTCCGGCATAAAACTGTCCTTCACCGCCAATGTTGAACGCAGAGCCTTTGAAGGCCACCGCCACAGCAATTCCGATCAACAGAAGAGGGGTCGCCTTGCACAGTGTCTGTGTCAGTGCGGTCTTACTTCCAAATGCGCCTCGGACAATGTTTATATACGCCTCAAGGGGCTGATATCCGGCCGCAAGCAAAAAGAACGACCCTACTACCAGGGAACAGAGCAGCGCCAGCAGAATGAGGCAAATAGACCGCAGCATTCTCTGAAAAGATTCCGTCATTTTCACATTATCTCTCCTTCTCTCGGTACCTCAGCCCAATCCTCTGTTTTTTGTCCAGCCATCATCAAACCCAGTTTTTCTGCATCGACCTCATCTGGGTAGACAATTCCAGTAATCTCTCCGCCGTGCATGACCATAATGCGGTCACTCAATGTCATGAGCTCTTCCAGCTCGGACGAGATCAGCAATACCGCCTTCCCGCGATTGCGGTGCGCGAGCAGACAGGAATGGATGTACTCTACCGCACCAACGTCTAGGCCGCGAGTGGGCTTTACTGTGATCAGCAATTCGGGGTCTGTGGCCAGCTCCCGTGCAATGATCACTTTCTGCTGATTTCCGCCGGACAAGCTTGCGGCCGTGTCCCGCTCGGACTGGGATTTGATGCGATAGTCCTGAATGTTCTTCTTTGTAAATGCCACGGCCTCTTTTTGATCCAGAAGGATACCATGGGAAAATGGCGGGCTATCATGTTTGACCAGGATGCTGTTTTCTACCAGAGTAAACGGAAGAATCAGGCCGCGTTTTCTTCGATCCTCGGGTACATGCGCCACTCCGCTGTTGCGGATTTCCCGCACGCTTTTCCCGGACAGCTCCACTCCATTGACCTGAATGCTGCCCGACTCCATGTGGCACAGTCCCGTAATGGCCTCTGCCAGCTCCTTCTGTCCATTTCCATCCACGCCTGCAACGCCCAGTATTTCGTTGGAAAATACATCAAACGAAATGCCTTTGACGCAATATTTCTTATCCGACTTCACTGTGCAATTTTTTACCTGCAAAATCCGCCGGCGCTTCAAGTCTTGAGGCAGCGGCTCTTTTTTCAGTACCGCCAATTCACGCCCAATCATCATGCGTGCCATCTGCCCCGGGTCTGCATCCTTTGTCTCCACAATACCCGTCACTTTTCCAAGGCGGAGTACCATGATCCTCTGACTGATTTCCTTTACCTCGTCCAACTTATGGCTGATGAAGAGGACGGATTTTCCCTCTGCCTGCAACTGGCGGATGATATGAAAGAGCTCCTGAATTTCCTGGGGCGTCAGAACGGCTGTCGGCTCATCCAGCACCAATATATCGGCACCCCGGAAGAGAACTTTCATAATCTCCACTCGCTGCTGGAGTCCAACCGGCAAATCCTTCACCAATGCGTCCGCCGGAACATCAAAATGATACTGAGAAAAAAATTCGTTGATTTTCTGATTGATTTTTTTGCGGTCCAAAATCGGACCGGTTACCTCGCTCAACCCAAGAATCAGGTTTTCCGCCACCGTAAATTGGTTCATCAACATGAAGTGCTGATGAACCATGCCAATGCCAAGCCGGATCGCATCTTTGGGCGAAAGAATCTGTTCCTGCTTGCCATTGATCCATATCTCTCCCTGGTCCGGTACATCCATTCCGTAAATCCCGCGCATCAGGGTGGTCTTTCCGGCTCCGTTCTCTCCCAGAATGGCCATCACTTCTCCACTGTCCAGGGAAAAAGAAATGTCATCATTTGCCACAAGATTTCCAAATCGCTTTGTAAATCCCTTTACCTCTAATTTGTGCATAGATGCCTCCCTTTTGTTATGGGGCCCCTTCTCAAAACAACTTTGAGAGGGGCCCCAACAGCAAGCGACTCATTCACCTATTTTTTAATATTCGCCAATATCGATCTCGATTTCGCCATTCCGGAATTGTTCGACCGCCGCATTATAGGCATCCATTGCCTCATCCTCTACCGGAAGCTCATCATTAAAGTAAATCACCGCGCCTCCGTTGAAAATGTCTGCAAAATACTGCTCACCCGGTTTAAAGGTGCCGTCTTTGATCTCGCCAGCCATCTTCACAAACACGGGCTCATATTCGGACACCATGTCTGCGATAAAGCAGTCCGGATACGTCTCTGTAATACGGGCATAGCTTCCGAAGCCCAGCACGCCCTTATCCTTGTTTTCATCGACGGCCTGGAATACGCCCTGTGCCGCAGCATTTGCATTTCCAAAAATGATGTCACATCCGCTGTTGATCAGCGCTACGGTCGCTTCTCTCGCCTTTCCGACATCGGTGGCGCTTCCCAAATAAGTGGTGGTCACCTCTACACTGCTGTCCGTATCCATGACACCCTGTTCAAAGCCCACCATGGTCTTTGTGATAGAGGGAAGCTCTTCGCTTCCAATCAGACCAACTTTTCCAGTTTTCGTGATCTTGGCCGCCAAAACGCCCAGCAGATAGGACGCCTGCTCCGACTGTACATAGATGGGGGTTATATTCTCCGTCATAACCGTGCCGCCCGAAGTAATGAACTGCGTATCCGGATAGTCTGGCGCAACTCTGGCACAGGAATCCTGATAGTCATAGCTGTGGCAAAACACAATATCAAATCCTCGCTCGCCATAATCGGTGAGCGCCTCAATGGCATCTTGCGGAGATTTCGTCTCTGTATAGCTAAACTCAGCGCCAATGGATTCTGCGGCTTTTTTCGCTCCCTCATAGCCGGTCGTTCCCCAACCGCCATCGTTAATGGACCCTGGAATCAAAATCGCCACTTGATATGTGTGCTCTTCCCCTCCAGGATCACTTCCAGTTGTGGATTCTGTCTCTGTGCTACACGAAGTGGTTCCAATCAACATCGCTGTGGTAAGGACACACGCAAACCATCTTTTTGCTTTCATGAATACTCAACCTCCGATGCAGTAGCCTGTCGGCTTTGATGGCTCCATTATATTATTTGATTATTTTTATTTCAACCACAAAAACATATATGAAATATTTTTTTCATATATGAGCAAAAACACCGCCTTGTTTTTGTATGATATGACATAAAATTATTTTATTATTAATTATTTTTTGTGTTTTTTGTTTTCTGTCTTCACTTCTATTTCTGGCACAAAAAATATTAAAGCTTCCTTTTTTTATAAAATATGTTATACTTATAATGATATTTTCACCGCATTTAAAACAATTTTTTGAAAATACCAGCATTTTCCCCAGCACTCTTTACTTTGACTACAAAAGGGGATGCGTTATATGATTTTAAATAAAATCCAAAAAAGCTACGCTACCATGTCCGAACGTCAAAAAAAGCTTGCAGATTTTATTACAGCGCATACAGACGAAGCGGTCTATATGAACGTGAAACAGATGGCGCAGCAAGCAGGCGTGAGTGAAGCAAGTGTCGTCCGTTTCGCTACCTTTCTTGGGTATGGCGGCTTTCGAGAGATGCAGCGCGATATCCGTGGTGAAGTGGAGTCCGGCAAGTCGATTGTAGAACGCTTTATGAAAGCGCTGGCCTCAGACAATCAGGATCTGACCGATACCGACCAAATCTACAATCAAACACTCTACAATTTGAATGAAACCATTCGCCAAATTCCGGATTCTCTCTATGATGAAGCGATTTCTCTTATTTCCTCTTCCAGACGAATTGGAATCGCCGCCACCCGTGTGGCGATTGGCCCCGCAATTACCCTGCAAATTTTGTTAAATCAGTTAATCCCAAACTGTCAATTGCTGATCCCCGGGCTGGATACTTCCTTTGACATAATCAGTACCTGGGACAAAGAGGATCTTATCATCGCTTTTTCTTTCATGAAGAAAAAAAATTTCACCTATGATCTGCTTTCATACGGAAAAGAAAAAGGCTGCCGTATCATCTCCATCTGTGACGGATACCGCAATTGTGTTGCCAGCCTCAGTGATCTCATCTTCCCCGTGCAGAGCGAAGCGGCCTTTCTCTCCTTTGTCCCAACCATGCACATTATTGATACGCTGCTATATAAGCTTTCAAAGCAAGAGGGCCTATATAATACCGACAAGATCCGAGAAATCGATGAAATTATTGAGCGTTTTTCAAACCATTCTTAGTACTGTATGCGACAGCAGGGCGGCTTTGACATTCTTGTCAAAGCTGCCCTGCCCTGTTATGAGGTACTCCATATGACTGAAAAAGTTACTTCTCTCTGCTCAAAGGTGAGACCCCCGGAAGATTTCTTCCGGGGGTCTCATATGTTCTGCTCTTATTTCTCATAGGGCTTGGACAAAGCCGCCGGACGGGCGGAGGCCTTGCCCCGGACCAACAGCACCATGATGAGCGCCAGCACCATCGGGATCACCAGCAGCAGGCTGGTGGGGATGGGGACATTGTAAATCTGAAGGCGCATCTGGAGTGCGTTGCCCGCGCCGAAGATAAGTCCGCCGGCCAGCGCACCAAAGGGATTCCACTGGCCCAGGATCACACAGGCCACCGCCATATAGCCCCGGCCGGAGGCAATGTTATCCACAAAGCAGTTGGTAAAGCAGATGGACAGAATCACACCCGCCACAGCCGCGCAGACATTTCCCAGCACCGACATGCCATATTTCCAGCCGATGACATGGATACCCATGGTGTCGGCCGCCTTGGGATACTCGCCGATGGCCCGGATCTTCAGTCCCCAGGTGGTCTTATAGAGCACAAAGGCCAAAACAAACACCATCAGGTAGGAGACATACACCAGAAAGCTGTGCCGGAACAGGACCGGACCAATTAAGGGGATGTCGCTCAAGAGCGGAATAGGCACCTCCTGAAAGGCCGGCACGGTCAGGGGAACATCCCGGACACCCCAGATCATCCGGGCCAGCAGAGAGGTGAGACCCGCAAAGAGAATGTTGATTCCGGTCCCGGTCACCGCCTGGTTGGCGCGCAGGCTGATGGTGGCCCATCCAAAGATCACGCCCAGCACCACGCCGCCGAGGATGGCCAGAAGCAGTCCCATCCACGGACTCTGGAACAGATAGGAGCCCAAAACCGCCAGGAAGGCCCCCAGAAGCATACCCCCCTCAATGCCCAGATTGAAGATACCGGCCCGCTCCAGCATGACCTCGCCCGCAGCAGCCAGAATGATGGGAGCCGCCATCCGGATCGCCGTATAGAAAAAATCCTGATTGAAAATACCCAGAAATTCCATACGCTCTCCTCCTTAGACCGTGCCGGACAGGCTGCCGCTCTGGCGGTTCTTGCGGTTCATTTCCCGCAGCGCCAGATAGCGGGGCAGTTTCATCAAAATGGGACTGATCGCCACAAAGAAGATAATGACGCCGCTGAGCACCATGCTGAAGCTGGTGGGCAGATCGGCCGCCCGGGCCATGCTGCCCCGTCCGGATTTCAGCGCGCCGAAAAGGATACCCGCAATGACCACGCCGAAGGGATGCTTCTGTCCCAGCATGGCCACGGCCAGCGCCTCATAGCCGTAGTTGGACAGGAAGCCCGAGCGCAGACGGTACTGCGACCCAAGGATCTCCGCCGAGCCGGCCATACCGGCCAGTCCTCCCGCCAGGATCACAATGACCATCTGCATGCCAAAGACATGGATGCCCGCATGCCGGGCCGCCGTGGGATTTTCACCCAGCGTCCGCAGATCATGCCCAAAGGGGGTCTTGAAGAGCACGAAGAAGGCCAATGCCGCCAAAATCACCGCCAGCAAAAAGCCCGCGTGAAGGCGTGTCCCGGAAAAGAGAATGGGAAGCCGAGCGGATACCGCCACCTGGGCCGACTGAGGGGCAAATTTATCGGCCTCCTTCATGGGGCCCTGTACCAGCGCGGTGATGATGCCGTTTGCAATGTCATTGAGCAGCATGGTGGTGATCATGAAATTGACCCCATGCCGCGCGAAAAAGTACCCGGGGACGGCAGCCCAGAGGGCTCCGCCCAGAAAGGCGGCCAGCAGACACAGGGGCACATACACCGGGGCAGGCAGGCCCTGCAATTGGGGCAGCGTCCCCACAAAGGTGGCGAAGATGCCGCCCATCACGATCTGTCCCTCTCCGCCCAGGTTGATGATGCCGCACCGTGCCGCCAGGGCGATTCCCAGGCCGGTCAGGATCAGCGGAGTGGCCATGACCAGGCTGTTGGACAGGTTATAGGCCCCTCCGAACGCGCCCTGCACCAGCGCGGCGTAGGCCTCCAGAGGCGACGCCCCCTGCGCAAGGATAATGATGCTGCCGATCAGCAGGGAAACCACAATGGCCACCACTGGGATCAGGATGTTGAATACCTTTTCAAACTGCCGGACCAGTTGGTCCAGCCGGTCGTAGCTGGCAGACGCATCCGCTTTGGGCGGCGCCGCTGTTTTTTCACTCATAGTCGCGTTCCTCCTGGCCATTTATCTCTCCGAGCCCCGCCCTCTTTGCAGGTATTTTCCGGCAGGGCTCCTGCGGTACGGTGTCGGGTGTTCTGTGCCGGGGACGGTATCCCGCCCCCGGCAAGTAATGTACCGTTTAGCTGGCGGAAATCTCCAGATTCAGGGCGCCGGACGTCAGATCGTCCACCACCGACTGGACCTGCTGCTGGATCTCTTCGCTCATCAGCTCGCTGTTGAAGCCGCCCACTTTGAAGAGGCCGGAGGCAAAGGTGCCCTCGATCTTCAGATCGCTGTTGAAATTCCCCTCAGTATAGGCCTTTACCGCGCTGACGATCTGCTCCTTGGTATCGGTCTGCACGTACATGACGGCCGTATTGGCGGCCATCTCCTGCTGGCTGGGGCTGGTGACCACGATCAGCTTCCCGGCCTCCTCGGCCGCCTGGACCACGCCGATGCCGGCGCCCTGGGCGTACTGGAAGATGCAGTCCACTCCCTCGTCAAAGAGGGCGTTGGCCTGCTCCTTGGCCTTGGTGGAGTCGTCCATGGAGCCCACATAGGTGACCACGGCCTCCGCCTGGGGATTGGACGCCTTGAGGCCCTCTACAAAGCCGTTTTCCACGCGGGTCTGGGCCAGGCCCTCGATGGAGCCCACAAATCCCACCTTACCGCTCTGAGTGAGCAGGCCCAGGGTGTAGCCTGCCACATAGCCCTGCTCCTCATTTTTCACGTCGATGCCGACCACGTTGTCAAATCCCTCCACAGTGGAGTTGGTGATGGCAAAGGCGGTGTCGGGGAACTCGCCCGAGACGCTCTCGATGGCGTCCTGGAAGTCGTTTCCGTGTCCAATGATCAGGTTATAGCCACGGCTGGCATAATCCCGGATGGTGCTCTCCTGCTCGGCCAGGGGGACCGACTCAGAATAGTCGGCGGCCGCCAGTCCAAAATCCTCCTTGGCCTGCATCAGGCCGTTGTAGCCCGCTGCGGACCAGCCGGCGTCGTTGATGGTGCCCGGCAGCAGGATGGCCACCGATACGCCGTCCGGGTTCCCGGTCTCCGGCGTCTGTGAGGACGGAGTGCTTCCGCCGCCGCAGGCGGTCAGGGCAAGGGTCATCGCAGCTGCAAGAGTCATGGCTGTCAGTCTCTTTTTCATAACAATCACCTTTCTCCGTAACATAATATGGTTTTGGATCACAGTCTCCTGCGTCCATCCTCGCTTCCTCAGCAGGCGCCCGCCTGCACTTTCTTTCCCAGCATCATCAGGCCGATCTGCTGTACCGCCTCCGGCGTAGCGGGCGCCTCGCCCATGATCTGCCCCTTGAAGAGGACCAGGATCCGGTCTGAGAGGGCCAGCAGCTCATCCATCTCCGTGGAGACTAGCAGGACTGCCTTCCCCTCCTCCCGCTCACGCAGGATCCGCCGGTGGATGAATTCAATGGCGCCGATGTCCAGTCCGTGGGTGGGATGGCAGGCCACCAGCAGGTCGTGGGGACGCTCCATCTCCCGGCTGGCGACGATCTTCTGCTGGTTTCCGCCCGACATATTGCCCGCCCGGGTCTCTGGCCCATTGGCCTTGATGGAATACTCCTGAATCATGCGCCGGACGGTCTGGTCAATGACCTTATTTTGCAGCAGACCGTGCTTGGCGTAGGGGGCGTGCCACCGCTCCTTCAGGATAAAGTTGTCCCGCACCGAAAAATTCAGGACCAGTCCCTCGGTCTGCCGGGAGAAGGGGATGTTGGATACTCCCCGCTCCAAAATCTCTTTGGGCGTACAGTGGGTGATCTCTTTTCCCTTGAGACAGATCTCCCCGGAGGCAGAGGGGGTCAGGCCCATGATGGCCTCGATGAGCTCCAGCTGGCCGTTTCCGTCCACGCCGGCGATCCCGACGGTCTCCCCCGCCCGCACCGTAAAGCTCACGTTGGATACCGCGGGCACGCCGCTCTCCGCCTGCACGGTCAGATCTTTGACCTCCAGGACGGTCTCCCCGGTTTTGGGAGGCGCCTTCTGGAGCCGCAGCTCCACCTCCCGTCCCACCATCATGTGGGCCAGGCGCTCCTCGTCGATCTGGCTCACCGGAACGGTCTCGATGAAATGCCCGTCCCGCAGGACGCTGACCCGGTCGCAGAACTCCAGTACCTCCCGCATCTTGTGGGTGATGAAGATGACGGTGTTCCCCTCCTTGATCCAGTTGCGCAGCACCTGGAAGAGCTCGTCGGTCTCCTGGGGCGTCAGCACGGCGGTGGGTTCATCCATAACGAGGACGTCCACCCCTTTGTAGAGCACCTTGATGATCTCCACCCGCTGCTGGTCTCCCACGCTCAGGTCATGAATGCGGGCATCCGGGTCCACCTTCAGTCCGGTCTTGGCGGAGAGATCCAGGATCCGTTTCCGGGCCGCGCGGGTATCCAGCAGCGGTTCCCGGTCCAGCTTCCCGCCCAGGATCACGTTCTCCAGCACGGTAAACTTGGGGATCAGCATAAAATGCTGGTGGACCATGCCGATACCGTGGGCAATGGCATCCTGAGGCCCGTTGATCCGGACCGGCTGGCCGTCTATGGTGATCTGTCCCTCATCGGGCTTCAAAAGGCCGTAGAGCATATTCATGAGGGTGGATTTTCCGGCGCCGTTTTCCCCCAGCAGTGCATGGATCTCCCCCCGTGCAAAGCCGATGGACACGTCGGCGCTGGCGGTGACGCCCGGGAAGCGCTTGGTAATATGCTCCATTCGGATATAGTCGCTCACGCACTCTCCTCCTCTTCTGCGTTGTTCCGGCGCGCGTGCCCCGTTACTCCATAAAGCGGAAGCGGTGCAGGGAGATGAACAGGCTCAGCAGCTTGTTGGTCACCGGCTCTCCCTCATTGTGGTTGCCAAGCTCCTCCAGGGCGGCGTCGATTTTGGCCGAGGCGGCACGCAGCTCTTCCACCGGCATATTGGCCATCATACCATAGATTTCAATGGGGAATACCGCCTTTGCTGTCTGATCCTCCGTCACGATGCAGGCGCCGGAGTACTGGTCCACCGCCTTGAGGCAGGCATACATCTCACTGCTCTCCTGGCCCACCACCACCATATAGGGCGTGGGAGCCGGGAAGGATGTAGAAACTGCGCCCCGCTCCACATAGACCCCTTTGAAGAGGCCGTTGACGATGTGCCGCTCCTCTCCGGCGGCGGGGTAGCGCTTGACCACCGAGATCCGGGCCAGCTTCTGACCGTCCAGCTCGGGGACCACCTTCCCATCCACGTAGGGTACCCATACCTCCTGATAGAACTTGGCGTGTCCCCGTCCATAGACGTCAAAGAGGAGCACTTTGGCCTGTGTTCCATCTGCCGAGACCTCGATGGGCCGCAGGTCCAGCTGCTCGGGCCGAAGGTCATCCAGGCCGGGCACGCCCTTGGTCACCATGCCGTCATAGCCGATCTCGGTATGCTTGAGGAGGGTGCGGTCCTTGGCGATGAGCTCGCCGGATTTAAAGACGTACTTGGGCTCGATGACCGAGAGGCTGTCGGTCAGGACGATGTCCGCCCAGCGGCCGGGGGTGAGAGAGCCAATCTGATCGTCCATGCGGAAGTACTTTGCGGTATTGTAGGAGGCCATCTTGATGGCCTTGATGGGCGGGATGCCCATTTCCACACACAGGGAGATGATCCAGTCCATGTGGCCCATCTTGGTCAGGCGGTCGATGGAGATATTGTCGGAGCACAGACAGAAGTTGTCGGTGGGGAACTTCCGGTCCACAATGGCGCGCAGGAGGGTCTTGATGACCTCGCTGCTGCCCACGCCGAATTTGATCTGAGTGGAGTAGCCGTAGCGGATGCTCTTGGCGATGTCATCCCCATTCCAGACGTCGTGGTTGTTGGTGGAGCCGATGGCGGGCAGATAGTTGAGCTCCAGATCGCTCAGCGTGGTGATGCCCCAGTGGGAATTCTGGAAGCCGCCCCGCTCCCGCAGCCAGGCCGCTTTCTGGAAGTCCTCCTCATTTCCGCTAGAGTATGAGAAGTGTTCAAACTCGCCCAGACCGATGACGGGCTTCTCTTTCAGAATTTCCTCTGTAATGTGAGCCGGGACCTTTTTGCCGGGGGCAAAGGCAAAGACCCGATAGGGCAGCTTTTCATAGTCCTTGAAGAGCATCCGGAAGGCCTCCAGCCCTTCCTCCCCGGCCGAACCGATGAGGTCCAGGCACTCGGCAAAAATGGTCGTGGTCCCGTTGGGCACCATGGCCTCGCCCAGGGCGGTGGGATGGGCCAGCTGGGACTCAAAGTGGAGGTGGGCGTCGATCAAACCGGGGATGGCGTACAGCCCCTGTCCGTCAAAGACCTCCTTGACCTGGATCTGATCCTCATCGGGGGAGAGGGCCACGATCCGTCCGCGGTAGATCAGGAGGGATCCGCCATACACCGTCTCCCCGTGGACGTCCAGGATCTGTATATTCTTGATCAGCAGATCGGCCTCTTTTTTCCCGTGGACCACATCAAAGATGTCGTGGACCTGCTGAAGCTGCGGTACTCCGTTTCCATACATAAAATCTACCTCTTCTCTTTTATTCGCATTTAGTTATACGTTTAACCTTTATAACAAAAGACGAACTTTAGTCCGTCTTTTGTGCTGCTACGTTGATTTGCGCTGTACGATAGAAGGTTCCAGCATGGTGACCGGCTCGATGGAAAGCCCCTGGATCTGCCGGAGGATTAGCCGGGCGCCATGGACGCCCAATTCATAGTTTTGCAGGTCCACACAGGAGAGCTCCGGCGCTGTAATCTCTCCAACAAGAGAATTACCAAATCCCAGGACTGCAATGTCCTCCGGAATCCGTATCCCCTGCTGGGTGAGACATTTGATGAGGCCGGCCGCCATCAGCTCGTTGAGGACAAAGACCCCGTCGATCTCTCCCCCGGTCAGGCGGTCCAGACACTCCGGCGAGGTGACCAGGCCGGGGGCCGTCTCCAAAATGGCAGGAGGCTCCAGGCCATGGGCCTGCACAGCTTTCCGGAAGGTCTCGGCATGGTGTACCACCAGGTCCTCCCCCGATGGCTTTTGCAAAAGGGCCAGGCGGCGCTTACCCCGCTTGATGAGATGGTTGGCGGCCAGCTCCCCCACCCGCATGAAATCGGGATAGAGCAGCGGGTACCCCTGGTACGGGATCAGGCGGTTTACATACACCACAGGGATTCCCCACTCCACCAAATACACTAGGGAATCCCGGAACATCATGTCATCGGACATCCCAATGGAGATGACCCCTGCCACCATGTTCTCCCGCATCATCTGGAGGACTTCCAGCTCCGGCTTGTGCAGGTTCTCCATCTCATAGATGAAGAGATGGTAGCCGTGCTTGGCAAGCTCCCAGCTGATACCGCTGGTCATGTCGGAATAGTAGGAGGTATTGATCCGCGGCAAAATCACCGCAATATTGTCGGTACTGCTCCGTTTGAGGGACTGCGCCACCACATTGGGCACATAGCCAAGTTCCTGAATGGCCCGCTCCAGCCGCTCCCGGGTCTCCGGCCGGACATTGATCTTGTTGTTCAGATAGCGGGATACGGTACAGACGCTTACCCCCGCATGGAGCGCAATATCTTTGATGGTTGCTATTTGGCTCCCCTCCCGCCTTTATAACGGTATCATTTCGGTGGTCTTGTTTAGTTATACGTTTCACCTGATGAACACAGTATATCTCTTTTTGTCAAATTGCGCAAGTGCTCTTTTTTTCAATTTCAATTTTAGTTGTAATTGCACAAAAACAGTGTCTAATTTTTGTAATATAGAGTTTCCGTTTTCTTGCTGCCCCATTTCACTATTTTCCCGCTCTTCTTCCGCCGATTTGTCCCCAATCTTTCCATCTGTGCACACACCGCCCCCCACTGCGGCCCTTCTTTCCATTTGAAAAAAGTATGTCTTTTTTTACAACAATAATTGACACAGCGCTTTTTTCTCTATATAATCTGATTGATAAAACGCTTTATCAGTTAAATTTCACAACTCTAAATTGTGATTTCTCTGATTTTCTCCCCTATCTGTACAGCCGACAAGGAGGATGAACATGCTCGAGCAGGACCTGTGGCTGCGTGCCGCAGATGATATCGCCTGGGAGCTGCGCCAGGCTCAGCAGGAAGGACGGACCATTCCGCAGGAACTGCAACAGCAGATCCAGAACCTTCCCTCCGGGGGCAGCCGGGAACAAGCTGCCTGGAAACTGTATGATGCAATTGCTCAGCTGCCGGTCGATCCCGCCCAGGCCGCCCGGGAGCCGGATGATCTGGATGCCATCCGGGCGCTGCGTCCCCAGAGCCCCCCTCTGACCCTCTCCGGGGATGTGGAGGACCGGGTGCTGGGCGGATGGCTGGGCCGCTGTGCCGGCTGTCTGCTGGGCCAGCCGGTGGAGAGCTGGACCCGCGCCCGGATCCAGGGTCTGCTGAAGGAGACAAACAATTATCCCATTGCCCGCTATCTCTCCTCCGATCTGCCGGAGGAGGTGCGCAAGCGCTGGGATGTGACCGACGGCCCCGGTCCCTATGACGCCCTCCACAAAAACTGGATCAATCTGATCGACTGTATGCGGGAGGACGACGACACCAACTACACCGTCTTTTCCCTGAAAATCCTGGAGCGGGTAGGCCGGGACTTCACCTCAGAGGATGTGGCGGTGGGCTGGCTGACCAGCCTTCCCTTCCTGCTTACCTGCTCTGCCGAGCGGGTGGCCTACCGCAATCTGGCCAATCTGGTCCCCCCGCCCGCCTCTGCTTCCCTCCGCAACCCCTACCGGGAGTGGATCGGCGCACAGATCCGCACCGATCTGTATGGCTGGGTCAATCCCTGTGATCCCGAGACCGCCGCAGATATGGCCTGGCGGGATGCCCGTATTTCCCACACCAAAAACGGTATCTATGGCGCCATGTTTGCCGCCGCCATGTCGGCCGCTGCCTTTGGAGGCGGCACCCCCGCCGCTATCCTCCGGCAGGGCCTGGGCCAGATCCCCGCGCACTCCCGCCTGACCGCCGCCGTGGAGGAGGTTCTCCAGTGGCACGCCGACGGCCTGTCCGCCGAAGAGGCCGTGGAGCGGGTCCATCAGGCCTGGGATGAGACCGATTCCTTTGACTGGTGCCACGTGATCCCCAACGCCATGCTGGTCGCCATGGCCCTGCTCTGGGGCGAGTGTGACTTCACCCGCACCATTGGCCTGGCGGTGGAGTGCGGTTTTGACACCGACTGCAACGCCGCTACGGCCGGTTCCGTCCTGGGCGTTCTGCTGGGCGCCAAGGCGCTCCCCGCCCAGTGGATCGAGCCGCTGGCGGACCGGCTCCAGACCGGTGTGCATGGGTATCCTGAGGCGTCCATCTCGGACCTGGCCCGGCGTACTGTCGCGCTGATGAAGCGCTGAGCTTCTCTCATATGCCGCAGCGGCTCACCGCCGCTGTTCATAAAAACAAAGGAAGAATCTGGAGGTACATCATGAAAGTATGGAAGTCTCTCATCGCCCTCACTCTGGCTGTCACCATGGGTCTGGGCCTGGCTGCGTGCAGCACCCGCGATCCCGCTCAGACCGGCGGCACCAGCTCCGCTACCCCCGCTCCCACCGCTCAGACCGGCTCCTACACCCCCAAGAACGGTGAGTCTCTGAACCTCGTTCTGCTGGTCCCCGGCCTGCTGGGCGACAAGTCCTTCTTTGACGCCACCAACTCCGCCATGGACCTGATCCAGAGCGAGCTGGGCGCCCAGGTCAAGACCGTGGAGATGGGCACCGACCAGACCAAGTGGTACCCCACCTTTGTGGACTACTGTGAAGATGGCTCCTATGACCTGATCCTCACCGTGTCCGACTCGGTCAACGACACTCTGATCCAGGTGGCCGAGGAGTTCCCCGAGCAGCTGTTCATCAACGTGGACGCCACGATGACCGATGTGCCCGACAACGTGTATGCCATGCTGGCCAAGATGGGCGAGATGAGCTTCCTCTCCGGCATGGTCGCCGCCAAGAAGGCCGAGGAGCTGGGCGTCAACCAGATCGGCTTTGTGGGCGGTCTGGACATCCCCGGCATCAACGAGTTCCTCATCGGCTACATCGATGGTGCCCAGCACGTCAACCCCGACATCAAGGTGGCCTATTCCTACGTCGGCAGCTTTACTGATCCCAGCAAGGCCAAGGAAAACGCCCTGATCATGTACCAGGATACCCAGATCATCTACACCGCCGCCGGCGCCTCCGGCCTGGGCGTGTTTGACGCCGCCAAGGAGTTCACTGCCAAGGGCGAGCCCCGCTTTGCCATCGGCGTGGATACCGACCAGGCTATGAGCCTCAAGGACAGCGATCCCGAGGCCGCCAGCCTCATCATCACCTCCTCCATCAAGAACATCCCCCAGTACACCTGTGACGCGGTGGAGCGCTTCCTCAACGGCGAGATTCCCTGGGGCACCAACGAGATGCTGGGCCTGAAGGAAAACGGCGTGACCATCGCCAAGAACGAATTCTATGAGAAGCTCCTCTCCCAGGAGAGCCGCGACTATGTGGACGCCGAGTGGCAGAAGGTCATCTCCGGTGAGGTGACCCCGCTGGATACCGTGGGCATGTCCACCGAGGAAGTGGAGCAGATCCGTCAGGCTGCCAAGCCCTGATCCTCCCCATTCCAGACCGGATCCTTTTCCCGCCGCCTGTTCCCGCCGGAGCAGGCGGCGGCCTTACCAAACAGGAGGTGTTCCCGTGCAGGAAGAGTATGTATTGAACATGGAGCATATATCCAAGATCTACGGCAACGGCATTGTCGCCAACGAGGATGTAAACTTTAACCTCAAGCGCGGTGAGATCCATGCGCTGGTGGGCGAAAACGGCGCTGGTAAGACCACGCTGATGAAGATCCTCTTCGGGATGGAGAAGCCCTCCTCCGGCACCATCACCCTGGAGGGAGCTCCTCTGGAGATGAACTCCTCGGAGGATGCCATTTCTCATGGCATCGGCATGGTCCATCAGCATTTCATGCTGGTCAACTCCTTCACCGTGGCCCAGAACATCGCTCTCGGCATCGAGCCCAAAAAGGGGCTCTTCGTGGACTCGGCCAAGGTCAACGACTTTGCCCGGGAGCTGGGTGAAAAATATCACTTTGATATCGACCCCACCGCCGTGGTGGGCACTCTCCCGGTGGGCATCAAGCAGAAGGTGGAGATCCTCAAGGCGCTGGCCCGCGGCGCCCGTATCCTGATTCTGGACGAGCCCACCGCCGTGCTTACCCCCCAGGAGACCGACCAGCTCTTTGCCGAGCTCAACGTGCTCAAGGACCTGGGACACACCATCATCTTCATCTCCCACAAGCTGCGGGAGGTCAAGGCCATCTCCAACCGGGTCACAGTCATGCGCAACGGCCGCAGCGTGGGCGTCTACGACACCGATGAGCTGACCGAGGAAGAGCTCTCCGCCAAGATCGTAGGCTGGGAGGGCGGTGGGGAGCTGGAAAAGGCCCCTTGTACTCCCGGCGAGGTCCTGATCCGGGCCGAGCACCTCTCCTACTACGGCGGCGCCCAGGTCCCCGTTCTGGACGACGTCAGCTTTGCCGTCCATGCGGGCACGGTGCTGGGTGTGGCCGGCGTCCAGGGCAACGGCCAGGTGGAGCTGGTGGAGCTGCTCACCCGCGCCCGGGAGCTGGAGCAGGGCCGTGTGGAGATCAACGGCATGGACATCTCCCGCCAGAAGGTGCGTGCCCTGCGGGAGGGCGGCCTCGGCTACATTCCCGAGGACCGGCTGCGCCAGGGTGCGGCGGCCGGAGCCTCCATCCGGGAGAATCTGATCTCCTGCTCCTATTATCGCGCCCCGGTCTCCGGCCCTGCGGGCCTGCTCTCCAATGAGCAGATCGACGCCTTTACCCATCAGAGCATTGCCGACTACGAGATCAAGTGCGGCAGTGGTGCCTCCAAGATCTCCATGCTCTCCGGCGGCAATATGCAGAAGGTGGTTGTGGCCCGGGAGTGCAGCGGTCAGCCCAGCGTGCTCATCGCCGAACAGCCCACCCGTGGCGTGGACATCGGCGCGGCCCGTATCATCCACCAGAAGATCCTCTCCCTCCGGGACAGCGGAAGCGCCGTCCTGCTCATCTCGGCGGACCTGGCTGAAGTCATGAAGCTCTCTGACGCGGTGGTGGTCCTGTATGACGGACGGATCGTGGCCTATTTCCCCGATGTCTCCGCCGTGACCGAAGAAGAATTGGGCCTGTGCATGCTGGGGCTCCAGCGGCACGCCCCGGAACGCATCCAGGAGGTGACAAAATGAACCGGGAACGAAGCTTCCAACTGCTCCGCACCGCCGTCTCACTGCTCATCGCGCTGGCGGCGGCCTATGTGATCATTTTCCTCATCAGCGATACCCCTCTGGAGGCTATCCGGATCTTCACCGTGGGACCCTTTGACTCCAAGCGTCACCTGGGCAACATCGTAGAGGCCGCCATCCCCCTCATCTTCTCGGGCCTTGCCATGGCGGTGGTGTTCCAGGCCAGCCTCTTCAACCTGGGCGCCGAGGGCATCTACTACATCTCGGGCGCCGTGGTCTCCCTGGTGGCCATTTTCTACTCCATGCCCTCCGGGATCCATCCTCTGGTCATCGTCATCCTGGGCGGCGTGATCGGCGCGGCCGTGATGGCCATTCCCGGCGTACTCCGGGCCAAATTCAACGCCAGCGAGCTGGTGACCTCCCTCATGCTCAACAACATTCTGTTGGGCGTCGGACTGTGGATCCTCACCAACTTCATGCGGGACCCGGAGACCGGCAACCAGATCTCCTATAAGTTTGCCGAGACCGCCCTTCTTCCCAAGATCGTCCCCGGCACCCGGATCCATTTTGGCCTGATCATCGCCCTGGCCTGCGTGCTCCTCACCTATCTCTTCCTCTACCGCACCAAGTGGGGCTATGAGATCCGTATGACCGGTATCAACCGGGACTTTGCCCGCTATTCGGGCATCAACACCGCCAAAGTGATCATCATGGCCCACCTGGTCTCGGGCGTGCTGGCCGGCATGGGCGGCGCAGTGGAGACCATCGGCCTGCACCAGCGCTTTGAGTGGACCGCTCTGCCCGGCTACGGATTTGACGGAGCCATGATCGCCATGATGGGCGGAAACCACCCCCTGGGCGTGGTGCTCTCGGCCCTGTTCGTGGCCTATCTCCGGGTGGGCGCCGACATGGTGGCCCGACTCTCCGACGTGCCCACTGAGATGGTCTCCATCCTTCAGGCGCTGATCATTCTCCTGGTCTCCGCCGAGCGGTTCCTCCATACCTATCGTCAGAAGTGGATTGAAAAGGGGGTCAAGCATGGACGCGCTGCTTAATGTGATTCTCACACCCAGTTTCTTCTATTCCATCCTGCGTGTGACCACGCCCATCGTCTTTGCGGCCATGGGCATGGTGGTGGCCAACACCGCAGGCATTCCCAACATTGCCCTGGAAGGCATTATGCTCATCGCCGCCTTTGTGGGTATGATGACCTCCGCGCTCTCCTCCAGCGCGTGGATCGGCCTGCTGTGTGCCATCCTCTCCGGTCTGCTGTGCGCCGGTATTCTGGCCTTTTTCACCCTGTACTACCGCACCAATGTGATTCTGGGCGGCATCGCCATCAACTCCCTTGCCTCCGGCGGCACCGTGTTCGCCCTGTATCTCTTCTGCCACGACAAGGGCACCTCCGCCTCGGTACCCAGCGGCGTTCTGCCCCAGGTAAAGATCCCGCTCCTGGACCAGATCCCGGTGGTGGGTGAGATCCTCTCCGGACACAATATCCTGACCTACCTCGCCTTCCTCTCGGTCATCGCCGTGTACATCCTGCTCAAGCGCACCCCTCTGGGCTTCCATCTCCGCGCGGTGGGCGAGGATGCCCATGCCGCCGAGTCGGTGGGTATCCATGTCATGCGGGTGCAGGCCGTTGCCCTGCTTATCTCCGGTTTCCTGGCCAGCCTGGGCGGCGCCTTCATGTCCATGGGCTATGTCTCCTGGTTCTCCCGGGACATGGTGGCCGGCCGTGGATGGATTGCCATCGCCGCCGAGGCCATGGGCTGCTCCCACCCCATCGGTACCGCCCTTACCTCGCTCCTCTTCGGCGCGGCCGATGCCTTCTCCAACGCCGCCGGCGTGCTGGGCTGGCCGGCCGATCTGGTACGCACCATCCCCTACTGTGTCACCCTGGTGGGTCTGATCCTCTTCTCGGTACGGCAGTACCGCAGAAGCAATCATAAACGTCGGAAAGCACAGAACCAGCCTGCGGCCAAGCCGGTCGGATGACCACAGAAAAAACGGGCATCCGTCCCTGAGACGGATGCCCGTTTATGTTTCCTGACAGACGGCTCCGGCCGCCGGCGGCGCAGTGCTCTCCCGGATCTGGAGCTGCGGCTCCAGCAGAGTACACTTCCCCGCCTCTTCCGGACACTCCAGTTCCCGGAAGGCCTGCCGGGCGGCCTCCACACCCAGCTGACGGGCAGGCTGCCACACCGTGCTGAGGGGTTTCTCCAGATAGTCGGAGAAGAGCACTCCGTCGAAGCCCATGACAGACAGATCGTGAGGGATGGAGATCCCCCGCTCCCGACACCGCTTGTAAAATCCATAGGCCATCATATCATTGAAGCAGAATACCGCCGTGTAGTCCCCCTCCAAAATGGCGTCGGCCACGGCATACCCGCTCTCCATCGTATAGGCCCCCGGGTAGAGATCTCGCTCCCGCAGAGCGATCCCCCGCTGGGCGCAGGCCTCCTGCACCCCGCTCAGCCGGGGCGCACAGGTATTGGTGGGGCCCAATACGCAGGCCACCCGGCGGTGTCCCAGATCCAGCAGGTGCTCCATGGCCAATTTGGCTCCCCGCCTCTGGTGGATGGCGGTCAGACTCACGCCAAGATCCGGAATGATCCGGTCCACCTGGACCACAGGGCGGCCATAATCCCGGATGGCCTGACGGTACTCCATGGCCAGCGTCTCATCCGCATCGCTGGCCGGGACCAGAAGAATCGCCCCTACATCCCGGGCCGCCAGCGTCCGGAAATTGGCCAGAGCCAGCGCACTTTTGTCGCTGGACGAGGTGATGACGATATTCCACCCCGCCTCCAGCGCCACTGCTTCCACACCGCTGACCAGCTCGGCAAAAAAGAGGTTCCGGATGTCCGGAATCACCACGCCCATCGCCTGGCTCTGCCCGGTCACCAGAGTCACTGCATTCTGGTTGGGGACATAGCGCAGCTGTGCCGCGGCCTGCCGGATCTGCTCGCAGGTCTCGGGAGAGATCCGGTGGGGTTTTCCGTTGAGCACCTGAGACACCGCCCCGGGGGAAACCCCCGCAAGCCGCGCCACATCCCGCAGCGTCACCGCCATTTCTCTCACTTCCTCCCGCATCTTTGTTTAGTAGTACATATTTTACCACAGCCCTGTTGAAAGGACAAGACAACTCCCTTGATCCGCAACGCATGGAGGTTCATCTGCATGAAGGTACTTAATTTCGGTTCTCTCAACATCGACCGCTCCTACATCGTGCCCCATTTTGTCCGTGCGGGCGAGACTCTGGCGTCCCTGGAGATGAAGACCGCCGGAGGCGGAAAGGGACTCAACCAGAGCATTGCCCTGGCCCGGGCCGGTCTGCCCGTGTGGCACGCGGGAAAGATCGGCAGCGACGGCGCCTTTCTCCTGCGGGAGCTCTCTGAGAGCGGGGTAGATGTCTCTCTCGTCCACCAGGACTCCACCCTGCCCACCGGGCACGCCATCATACAGGTGGACCCGCTGGGGCAGAACTGCATCCTGCTCTACGGCGGCGCCAACCAGTCCATCTCCCGGGAGGAAGTGGACGCAGTTCTGGCGCATTTTGCCCCCGGAGACTGGCTCTTTCTGCAAAATGAGATCTCCTGCCTCCCCTACCTGATCGCCCAGGGCCGGGAGCGTGGTATGCAGGTGGTCCTCAATCCCTCCCCGCTGGATGATGCCCTCTTGCATACCGATCTCAGCGGTGTCTCCTGGCTCATTCTCAATGAGATCGAGGGCGCCGGACTCACCGGTGAGCAGGAGCCTCAGGACATTTGCCAGGTTCTGCGCCGCCGCTGGCCGGGTATGCAGGTCGTTCTTACCCTGGGCGACAACGGCTCTCTCTGTGCCAGTGAGCAGGGTCTCCTCCGTCAGGCCGTCTTCCCCGTGGAAGCCGTGGACAGCACGGCGGCCGGCGATACCTTCACCGGCTATTTCTTTGCGTCGGTCTGCATGGGACTCAGTCATGCTCAGGCCCTGACCCGGGCCAGCATGGCAGCCGCTCTGGCCGTCGCCCGGCCGGGCGCCGCCCCCTCCATCCCCCATGCACAGCAGGTAGACGACGCACTCACGGCACTGGTCCCCTCGAAATCCTCCGCCATCTGAAAGGAGCATATGGTATGTATCAGCCGCTGACACAAGAAGAAATCCGATCCAGACTGACCATTCCCACCGGGAAGCTGCGTCTGGTCATTGACACTGACGCCAAAAATGAGGTAGATGACCAGTTCGCCATTGCCTGGGCGCTGCGCTCCAAGGAGCGCTTTTCGGTGGAGGCAGTCTATGCCGCGCCCTTCTCCCACGGTCCCTCTCCCCTGGGCGAAAGTGAGGAGAGCAAGCTGGCCAGCGCCCTGCACGGTGCCGCTGACGGACCGGCTCACGGTATGGAGCAGAGCTATCAGGAGATCCTCAAGCTCTTTTCGCTGCTGAAGGAAGACTCCTCCGGGCGGGTCTTCCGGGGCTCCCCCGGCTATCTCCCTGCGGAGGGCGCCATCGAGAGCGACGCCGCCCGGGATTTGATCCGCCGTGCTACGGAAAGCGAGGAGCCACTCTATGTGGCCGCCATTGCCGCCCTGACCAACGTGGCCTCCGCCCTCCTGATGGCCCCCGAGATCGCCCGCAAGCTGGTGGTGGTCTGGCTGGGAGGACAGCCGCTCTCCTTTGGACACGGCTTTGAGTATAACCTCTATCAGGATGTCCGGGCCGTTCAGGTGGTCCTAGACAGCGGCGTCCCCCTGGTCCACATTCCCTGCATGGGCGTGGCCTCTCTCCTCACCACTACAGAGGACGAGCTGCGCTGCCGCCTCTGGGAGCGCAGCGAGATCGGCCGCTATCTGGCTCAGAACTGTCTGGACGCCTTCCAGAAGCCGGAGGCCTCCATTGCGCTCATGGACCTCAACCGTCAGGGCTATCTCAAGGGACAGTCCGATCAGAGCGACGCATATCTCTCCCAGTTCCCCACCCAGTATGTGGCCTGGAGCCGGGTCATCTGGGATATCTCCACCATCGCCTTCCTGAAAAATCCCAACTGGGTCCTCACGCTGGAGACCGAGGCCCCCACGCTGAACAACGACCTGACCTGGGACCACACGCCCCGGGGACGCCATCGGATGCGCACCGCCACTTACTGTCACCGGGACATGATCTTCGGGGATCTCTTCCACGCTTTGGGATAAAAAATTGCCCCCGTATCACAGAGGCTCTCCTCTGCGGTACGGGGGCTTATACAAAGCGCCCTTTTACAGCCACTGTTTCAAACCGTTTCTCTTTCGAACGCATTGAACTATTTTGTATCGTATTGTTTCATTGCGTTTCGGTTTCATTCCAAACAAAGAGCCGCAAAACATCGGTATGAATCGATACCGATGTTTTGCGGCTTGAATCTATCGGATGGCCTTCTGCTCGTCCTCTCTATGCCTTCTGTTCTCCACCGAGACGGTACTGGAGCTGATCCAGCTTCCGGTTCTTTCGGTTGTTTTGTGCGATGAGATCGGCAATCTGTCCCTCCGCCTGTTCGATCTCCATGCGGAACATCCGGGCCGAGACACGCAGGGCTCCGTGCCCCAGGATGATGAGCTGTTCCACACCGTCGGAGGTGGCCACCCGGACCTGGTATTTCCGCCCCAGCTCATAGGTGACCTTTTCGATATAGTTGTCCGCCGTCTCCGCCTCTTTCGTGTACACCACATGGATGTTGTGATACTTGGACACACTGCCGGGATTCCCCTTGACCTTGTAGGCGTCAAAGACCACGATGACCTCACACTTTCGGAAGCCCTGGTAGTTGCTCAGAATATCCATCAGCGCTTTCCGGGCGGCAGACAGGTCCGCCCGGGCCAGCTCCTTGAGCTCGTCCCAGGCGTGGATGATGTTGTACCCGTCCACCAGCAGATACTCCGGTCCCCGGTTCTGAGTGCGGACATTATACCGGCTCTCGTCCAGGCTGGTGCGGGCAGGGGCCTTGGGCTGGGGACGGAAGGCATCCCGCTCCACCTTTCCGTAGGTCCGCTCATAGATGGCCTGGAGCTCCGCATCCTCCGCAAGAGAGCCGGTATACCGCGCCTCCCGCCGGGGTTGGCTCTCGGATATCTCCGGCTCCTCCTCTTTCAGCATGAGTCCGCTCTCCACATGCATCTGGGCCTTTACTTGATCCCATTTTACCACATATCCCGCACCATGCGTACAGAAAACAGAGTCCGGGGTGTGTTCCACATCCCGCTCCGGGTCATAGCCTATCTCTTCCACCACCTGCTGGGCGTTGTGGCAGGGCTCATAGCCGCTCAGGGTGCAGAAGAGACGGCCCTGGCCCCTGGTATAGGCGGCCACCTCGGCGGCATAGTCCCGCATTCCGGCCACCGGCGCCCGCCCGGTCAGGACGGTATACTCTCCCACGGTCTCCGGGGGCTCCATGGTTCCCCCTCTCCGCTGGAGGTCCGACATGGCCCGTCCCACCTGGGCCGCCGGCACTTCCAGGCGCACGTCGTACCAGGGCTCCAGCAGAATGCTCTCGGCCTCCATGAGACCCTGGCGCACCGCCCGGTAGGTGGCCTGGCGGAAGTCGCCTCCCTCGGTGTGCTTGGCATGGGACCGGCCCGCCACCAGTGTGATCTTCATATCGGTGATCGGAGAGCCGGTCAAAACCCCCAGATGGACCCGCTCAGCCAGATGGGTGAGCACCAGACGCTGCCAGTTGCGGTCCAGCATGTCCTCGCTGCACGCAGTGGCAAAACACATGCCGCTCCCCCGGGGGCCGGGCTCCAACAGCAGATGGACTTCGGCGTAATGGCGCAGGGGCTCAAAGTGCCCCACTCCCTCCACCGGGGCGGCAATGGTCTCTTTGTAGAGGATGCTCCCCGTGTCAAAGGTCACCGAGAGCCCAAACCGCTCCTCGATGATGGCGCGCAGGATCTCCAGCTGGACCTCTCCCATGAGCTGAAGGTGGATCTCCCGCAGGGACTCGTTCCAGAGGATGTGGAGCTGGGGGTCCTCCTCCTCCAGCTCCCGCAGCCGCCGCAGGGCGGTGTGGGGATCGGCACCCTCGGGCAGGTTGAGCCGGTAGGTGAGTACCGGCTCCAGCATGGGAAGCTGCATGGGCCGGGCGCTCCCCAGACTCTCCCCCGCCCGGGTATGGGTGAGCCCGGTGACGGCGCACACCGTCCCCGCCTCGGCCCGGTCGGTCGTCTGAAAGCGCTCACCAGAGTAGATGCGGATCTGGTCCACCTTCTCCTCCCACGGGGCCTCCCCTCCGGCGTCGCCCGTTCCGCCCGAGAGCAGATCCTTGACCTTCAGGCTGCCTCCCGTGACCTTCAGATAGGTGAGACGCCCCCCCTGGGCGTCCCGGCCGATCTTATAGACCTGGGCTCCAAAGTCCGCCGGATAGTCGGGGATGGGCGCATAGCGCTCCAGGCCCTCCAAAAAGGCCTTCACCCCTTCCAGCCGGAGGGCCGAGCCAAACCAGCAGGGAAAGAGCCTGCGCTCCCGGATCAGGCGGCGGATGTCCCCGTCCTCCACGGTTCCGGTCTCCAGATAGCGCTCCAGGGTGGCCTCCTCGCACATGGCGACCTGCTCCTGGAGGGTCTCCCCCTCCCGCTCCTGGGTAAAGTCCACACAGCCGTCGTGCAGCCGCTCCCGGAGCTGGGCCAGGCAGCCCGCCCGGTCGGCCCCGTCCAGGTCCATCTTGTTGACAAAGAGCAGGGTAGGGATATGGTAGCGCTCCAGCAGCTTCCACAGGGTCTGGGTATGGCCCTGTACCCCGTCGGTTCCGCTGATGACCAGAATGGCACAGTCCAGCACCTGGAGGGTGCGCTCCATCTCGCTGGAAAAATCCACATGGCCCGGGGTGTCCAGCAGGGTCACCTCCACGGTGGGCAGGGTGAAGACCGCCTGCTTGGAGAAGATGGTAATGCCCCGCTGCCGCTCCAGGGCGCCGGTATCCAGAAAAGCGTTCTGATGGTCTACCCGGCCCAGTTTGCGTACCGCTCCACTGACGTAGAGCATCCCCTCTGAGAGGGTGGTCTTGCCCGCGTCCACGTGGGCCAATATGCCAACCACAAGTTTCTTCATATCTGTCATCCTCTGCGCTCGCCTGTATATGAATACAAAACATAAAAATCATAGACAAAAATACCGGCCGGACTTGAACGACAAGGCTCAAGTCCGGCCGGCACGCTCTGTACCTCATAGTCTATCACAAAATAGGCCCCACGCAAAGGGTCCTCAGGGATCGGGACAGTATTCCCGTTTCAGCACGGCCAATACCTCCCGCAGGCGGGGGTCGGCCAGGGAATAGGTCACAAACTGTCCCCGCTTCTCATCCCGCAGCAGTCCCGCCCCACGCAGGGCGTGAAGGTGCTGGGAGAGGGCCGGCCGAGTGATCCCCGGCACCACCGCCGCCAGCTCCCCCACCCCCTTGGGTCCCTCCAGCAGGGCACAGACCAGAAGCAGACGGTTTTCATTGGCCAGCAGCCGCAGCAGATCGGCTACCTGGCGGGCGTGTTCCTCCAGTCCCATCATTCTCCCTCCTGTTCCGTTCCCCGGGAGAGGGTGCAGGCCGTGCAGGAGGCACAGCTTCCGCCGCAGCCAGCCTCTGCCGGACGGCCCGCCCGCAGGCGGGAGATGAGCTGGGTCATGGTCCCCATGGGGCAGAAGACGCACCACCCTCTGGGCTTATAGAGGGCCATCACCACCAGGCCGATCAGCGTGGAGGTAAGCATGAGGCTGTAAAATCCGAAGGCGAATTGGGCCACCCAGGGGGTCACCTCCACCGGATAGGCCCAGGCCCAGGGCACGCGGAAGGTCCACAGCAGCTTGATGCTGGTTCCCAGCGCCCGGTTTCCCGCCCATACCATCCAGGTCACATAGAGCATGTTGGCGAACATCGCCAGGAAAAACACCAAAAATCCATAGCGGAAGGCCGGATGCTTCATCCACCGGGGCAGAGGCCGGTTGCGGGAGAGCTTGAGCCGGCTGCCCAGCAGGCTGAGGAACTGCCCCCGGTCACAGAAGCGGTTGCAGTAGAGCTTTCCCCCGCCAAAGATGGAGATGAGCAGGGGGAGGCTAAAAAAGATCATGCCCAGCCAGGCAAAGAGGATGTTGAACATGCCCAGCCCCAGATAGATGGGGGTCACGATCCAGAGGTAGTCGTACCAGTGCCGCTTCTGTCTCATGCCAGTTCCTCCCGCGCCTTTACATCGATGACCCCCGCGGGACACTCCCCGGCACAGCGGGCGCAGCCCACGCAGCGGTTCCCGTCCACCCGGGCCTCCACACCCTTCCATACCTGGATGGCCCCCACCGGGCAGACCTTCACACAGCTTCCGCAGGCCACACAGCCACGGCCCACCCGGGCCACTCGCTTCGACGGCATTTCCCCATCTCCTTTTATTAAGTATTTTCTTAATTACTTAATAAAGTTACCACACCCGTCCCTTCCCTGTCAAGTGGGATTTTCTGTGGGCACACTACTCCGTCCGCCGCTCCAGACGCAGGAGGATGGCGGTGCGGTCATCTCCGCTCCCCACCCGCCGCTGTCCCTCCTCGATCAAGATGCGGGCCAGCTCCTTGGGGCTCTCCCCCTGGAAGGAGCGCAGCCGCTCCCGGAGCCACACATCCCCCTCCCCGCCGGCCACGCCGTCAGAGACCATCAGCACGCAGTCCCCTGGCTCCAGGGAGAAGCGGCTCACATCGGGGGCCGCTCCCTGGACCGGGGAGAGCCCGGCGGGCAGCGTACTGCCTGTAATGCGCTGCACGGTATTCCCCTTTTTCACATAGGTGGGGGCCGCACCGTATTTGTAGACTGCCGCCGCACCGGTAAAGAGGTCCACCCGCATCAGGTCGATGGTGGTAAAGCCCCCCGTCTCCTCTCCCTGGAGGGCCAGTGCCCCCGATAGGGTGCGCAGGGCCTCCTCCGGCGGCACCCCAGCCCGCAGGAACTGCTCCAGCAGGCGCACGGCCTCACTGCTCTCCCGGTGGGCGGAGGGTCCCGAGCCCATGCCATCGCACAGGAGCACAAAGAGGCTCCCGTCCTCCTGCTTGAACCAGGCGCCCGTGTCTCCCGACACGGTCTCCCCGTCTTTTTTTCGGGCCGCCACGCCCGCCATGGCCATAAAGGGCTCCCGCTCGGCCAGCACCACCCGGTCATGGCGGGGCGGGCACTCCTCCACCAGACGCAGGGGCTTATCCATCAGCTGAGCCAGGCGCTTGACGGCCTCCCCCCGCCGGAGGGATTGAAGCCCTACCCCCTCGATCTCGATCCGGAGCCGTCCGGACTCGTCATAGTAGACCGCAGGCTCGGCCTCCAGTCCCATTGCCGTAAAATGCTGGCGCAGCCTCCGCTCCCGGAGGGGATCGGGGGAGAGCTCCGCCGAGAGCTCGCTGGCCGCCGCGCCCAGGGCGGCCGAGAGCTCGGCATACTGGCGGCACACCTCCCCCCGGCTCTCCCGCAGGCGGTTTTGGTACTGCCGGCGGTAAAAGAGAGCGGAAAGCTCCTCATTGGCCGCGGAGAGAAACTGTGCAAACCGCTGGCACCGGCTGGAAAAGTGCAGGGGAAAGTCGCTTCCCTCGCCCCTTCCCCGCTCCAGCATGGCGGGCAGGGCGTCGTTGAGGGCGTTATAGGTGTCCACATAGGAGCGCTGCCAGCACATGATCTGCTGGGGACAGGTCTTGCACACCCGGTTGGCGGCCCGGTCAAAGATAATGGCCGTATCTCCGTCGTTTCCGCCGGAGTGGTCAAAGCGGCTGCGCAGAGAATCGTGGAGCTCCCGAAAGGCCCGGGCTGTCCCCTCCAGGCGCTTTCTGGCATACTCCCGGGCCTTGTCCACCGTATCCCGGCGGGGCTCCCGGACCAGCAGGGCCCGGACCTGGCGCAGGCTCCGCTCCGGCAGGAGGAGAAAGAGCACCGACGCGGCAAAGACCTCGTAGAGTACCGACAGGCGCGCTCCATTCCCCCAGGTCCAGAGCACGGCCACGGCGTTGGATAGGACATAGGCCAGGGCGGTACACAGCCGTCCCTGACGGTGAAAGACCCCCGCCATGACCCCGGAGAGCGCATAGGCCATGGAGTAAAAGGGCGCCCCTCCTGCCGCCAGATCCATCCCGATCCCGGTACTGACCCCCACGGTGGCCCCGGCGCCGATGCCGCCCTCATAGGCACACACCATCACAGCCAGAGCGGCTGCCAGCCGTCCGATGGAGAGGTCTCCCCCCAGTGTGATCTTGGACAGGGTGAGCAGCACCGTTCCCGCCAGAATGAGCAGGCTCACCGTCTGCCGGATGGTCAGGGCGTCCTCCTCCCGGTTCTCCGTCCAGGGGGAGAAGGCGATGCGGTAGAAGTAGGCTGACGCGCCCGCCAGCAGTACCTCGGTCCCAAAAAAGATAAAGTGCTCGGCCGTCCAGCCCCGGTCTGAGAGGTAGATAAACCCGGTGATCCCATTCATCAGCGCGGCGGCGGCCGGCATAAACCACACCTTGCGGTACGCACCGATGTCATAGAAGGCAAAGGCCACCGAGAAGATCAGTATGGCCGCCGCCGCATAGCGCAGCCCCTCCACAAAGCCCTGGAAGAGCAGATACCCCATGCAGGCGCCCAGCAAGGCGCAGAATCCATCCAGTCCCGAGCCCGACGCGGCCACCATGCCCAGGCCAAAGGGCGCATAGTTTCCAAAGATCCCCGCCCCCGCCAAAATGCTTCCCAGGAGGAAGCGCATAGCGCACTCTGCGCCCCGCACCAGAATGGGCGCACGGAGCACCAGGCGTCCGGTCTCCCGCATCTCCTCACTGACCCGGGCTGCCCGGGTTCGGATCGTCTCCTTTGCTGCCATTTCGGTTTCCTCCCTGTCCACAGCGGTCCTGCCGCCATCTTTCGTGTGTCCGTCATTATATCCCAGCTTTTGGAAAAACGCCGTCGGAATGGGGAAGAGAAGTTTGCCCGCTCCACTTTTCCTGTGCTATTTCAGGTCATTTCCCAGTCTCTTTTTCGCTTATCGGTAAAAATCCGCACAAAAAGGACGGCATTCCTCCTGATCGGAACGCCGTCCAAAGGGCTGAATCTCTTATGTCTCCATCGGTGCGAACAATTCTTTCCCCTGGTGGCACCGGGGGCAGGCCCACTCCTCCGGCAAATCGGGAAACCCGGTTCCCGGGGGTACGCCCCGGGCGGCGTCTCCCACCATGGCCTGGTAGACATATCCGCATACCGAGCAGAGATAGGGCCGCATATCGCTGTCCATCCGCATCACCTCCTGGGAGGAGTATGCCCCCCGCGCCCGGGATTCATCCCTTGCCCCCCTTTTCTCCTTATGTTATGATAGTAAGGATTGAGTCGGCCGCCCCTGTGACGCGGCTGACACCAAAGACCTATCGTTTTGATTGAGAGAGGGATCCTTTTGAACATTGGCAGCGTCACCATACCTTCCAAACTGGTCCTGGCCCCCATGGCCGGCGTCACCGATCTGGGCTTCCGCACGGTTTGCCGGGAGCTGAGCGGCTGCTACACCGTCACCGAGATGGTCAGCTCCAAGGCACTCTGCTACCAGGACAAAAAATCCATCCCCCTGCTCAAGCTGGGGGAGATCGAGCATCCCGCCGCCGCCCAGATCTTCGGCAGCGACCCGGCCTGCATGGAACAGGCCGCCGGACTGGCCGCCGAGATCTCGGGCGCCCAGATCATCGACATCAACATGGGCTGTCCGGTCCCCAAGGTGGCTCAGAGCGGGGACGGCTCAGGGCTCATGCGTACCCCGGAGCTGGCCGCCCGGGTGCTGGAGGCCGTGGTCCGCGGCGCGGGCGGACGGCCCGTCACCGTCAAATTCCGTCTGGGCTGGGACAAGGGCTCCATCAACTGTGTGGAGTTTGCCCGCATGATGGAACAGGCCGGCGCGGCGGCGGTGGCTGTCCACGGGCGCACCCGCAAGCAGATGTACGCCGGGGAGGCCAACTGGGACTATATCCGGGCGGTCAAGGAGGCGGTCAGCGTCCCCGTCATCGCCAACGGAGACGTCTTTACGCCGGAGGCCGCCGTGCGCATCCTGCGCTACACCGGCGCGGACATGGCCATGGTGGGCCGGGGTGTGTTTGGTAACCCCTGGCTCCTCCAGCAGTGCGCCGCCGCGCTCGCCGGGGAGGAGATCCCCCCGCTCCCCCCGCTGGCCCAGCGGTGCGATACCGCGGTCCGTCAGTTTGAGATCAATGCCGCCCACAAGGGGGAGAAGGTGGCCTGTCTGGAGGCCCGGCGGCACTATGCCTGGTATCTCAAGGGTGTGCCCTATGCGGGCTATTATAAGGAACAGATCTCCAAAATCTCCACCATGGAGGATATCTACAAGGTCACGGAAGGCATCAAGCGGGACCTGCGCTGACGCGTGTTCCTTCCGTCCGGGAAAGGAGGGGAGCGTGTGTCCATGCAATCGGAAGCGGAACTGGTCAGACTGGCCCGGCAGGGCGACGAGTCTGCCTTCGCCCTTCTGGTGGAACAGAATCAGAGCCGCATCTATAACCTGGCCCTGCGCATGACTCGCAACCCGGACGACGCGGCCGAGCTCACCCAGGAGGCCTTCCTCAACGCCTGGCGGGGACTCAGTAAATTCCAGGGTGAGAGCTCCTTTTCCACCTGGCTCTACCGTCTGACCTCCAATCTGTGCATCGACTTTCTCCGCCGGGAGAAGCGGCGCAGCGGCCTCTCCATGACGGTCTCTCTGGATGACGAGGAGGAGGGCCGCCAGGCCGATGTGCCCGACGAGCGCTTCTCTCCGGAGCAGAGCGCCGAGCGCCGGGAGGTCCAGGAGCTCATCCGCGCGGGGCTGTGTTCCCTCTCGGAGGAGCACCGCCGGGTGTTGGTCCTGCGGGAGCTGGACGGGCTCTCCTATGCTGAGATCGCCCAGCTTCTTGGGTTGGAGGAGGGGACCGTCAAATCCCGCATCGCCCGGGCCCGTCTGGCCCTGCGAAAATATCTCATTGTCACCGGGAACTTTTCCTCCGCTTCTTCGTCTACTCCTTAAGAACACAATCCCCATCACCCTACTCTATTCCGAAAGGAGGGACCCCTATGCTCACCTGTGACGAGGCTCTGGAGCTCATCAGCGCCTCTCTGGATGGCCCCCTTGCGCCCGATGAGGCGGTGCGTCTGGAGGAGCACCTGAAGATCTGCGCCCCCTGTCGGGCCCTCCGTGCGGATCTGGAGTCCCTCCACGATCAGCTCCCGCTGCTGAATGCCCCGGTCCCCGAGGGACTCTCCCAGCGCATCCTGGATCAAATCCACGCCGAGCCCCAGGTGGTCCCGCTGCCCCGGCGGCACGGTCTGCCCCGGCACTGGCGGCAGTGGGCCGCCTCGGCGGCGGTCTTTGCTCTGGTACTCCTGGGGGCCGGCGGAATTGGTCTGGCCCAGATCACCGCGCTGCCCGGAGAGAGCACCCTCTCCTCCCCTTCGCCCACGCCCCAGACGGAGCGTTCCACAATCAGCACCTCTTTGCCCGATGGGTCCGGCTTCCCCTCTGTTTCTGCCCCTGTTTCCACCCCTCCGGCAACGGAGGATACGTCGGAAGATCTGCCCTCGGTATACGCGGCGATCCCGGACGGAAGCGCTTCTTCCGCTCCCCCTTCGGCAGAGCCCTCCCCCACATCCGTTCCCGCCCCTACTCCTGCTCCCGCGCCTGCCCTTTACGGGAGTGAAGAACTTGATTCTTTGCCAGCTGCTCCCAAGTCACAGCCTCAGGCAGATGGGCCGGTCCAGGACGCTCCCGCCTCCTATGGAGCCCAGACCAACTCTGGTACCTCGGACGGGCTGCAGGAGACCATTCAGGAGGCCCTTGTGCTCCTCTATGAAGAGGAATTGGGGGGGCAGGCCGCCTTTACCCGAAGTGTCCTGCCTGAGGCGGAGACAACCGCCCTTCTGCTCCAGCCCATTCCTGTGACCGAGGAACCCGCTCCGCGGTGCGCCGTACTGATCTACGTAGGCATGACCGCAGAGAAGGAGCTGAAATTTCATCTTCACAGCTATGCGAGCGCAGAACCCCTTCTCTCCGCCCGGGATACTTCCTATCTGTGCTACTATGTCCTCCCGGCAACCGAGACCGTGCGCGTTGAGACGATATCGGAGGCCCAGGCCCAGCAGGAAGCTTCTGCGGTCCACACCCTCTGTGACAAAATCGACAATTGAATTTCTCTCAAAAGCAGGTCTGTGCACGTATCACACAGACCTGCTTTTGCTTGTCTCCCATGGCTTTGCGGCGTTTTGCATTATTTTGATAAAATTCCAGTTGCCAGTATGCTGTTTTTGAGTTATAATGACTAATGTCAGTTGTGACGCTCCATCGGACGCACGGCTGCTCCGATTTTGAACGCAAGGAGAGGAAACCATATGAGCTATTCCGCGCAAAACATCCGCAACATCTGCCTGCTGGGCCATGGCGCCAGCGGCAAGACCACCCTCGCCGAGAACATGCTGTTTTTGACCGGTGGCACCATCCGGATGGGCTCCCCCGCCGATGGCAACACCGTTTGTGATTTTGATCCCGAAGAGATCCGCCGTCAGGTTTCCATCTCCACGGCGGTGGCCCCCGTCGACTATAAGGGCTGTAAGATCAACGTACTGGACACCCCCGGTTATTTTGATTTCTCCGGCGAGGTCATGGAGGCCCTGAGCGTCTCCGGCGCCGCCGTGATCGTCACCCCCTCCAAGGCCGGCCCCCTGAGCGTGGGCACTGAGAAGGCCTGGAACTACTGCGAGGAGCGCCATATGCCCCGCATCCTCTACATCTCCAAGACCGACGAGGAAAACGCGGACTACAACGCCGCCTTCGCCGCCCTGCGGGAACGGTTCGGCAAGAACGTGGCCCCCGTCGTCGCCCCCATCTGGGACGAGAACAAGAAGGTCATCGGCATCATCGACGTCCTCCACAAGCGCGCCTATGAGATGCAGGGCGACAAGCGCGTGGAGATCGAGGTCCCCGAGGATAAGCTCCCCGTGCTGGATGAGCTCTATGACGCTCTGAAGGAGTCGGTGGCTGAGACCAGCGAGGAGTTCATGGACAAGTATTTCTCCGGCGAGGACTTCACCTATGCCGAGATGCTCCAGGGCCTGCGCCAAGGCGTGCGGGACCTGTCCCTCTTCCCGGTGGTCTGCGGTTCTGCCGTGCAGGGCCTGGGCACTCTGATGCTGCTGGACACCGTGGTGGATCTGATCCCCAATCCCCTGGAGGGCTCCGCTGAGCTGGTGGAGAACGCCGACGGCGAGCTGGAGGAGTATGTCCTCTCCGACCGCGCCTATCCCTGTGCCTTTGTCTTCAAGACCACCTCTGACCAGTACGGCAAGTACTCCTATGTCAAGGTGATGTCCGGCAATCTGACCCCCGATATGACTCTGGTGAACGCCCGCACCGGCGAAAACGTCAAGCTGGGCCGCCTGTATATCATGAAGGGCAAGAAGGCCGAAGAGGTCAAGGAGCTGGTCTGCGGCGACATCGGCGCCATCTCCAAGATGGAGGCACTCAAGACCGGCGATACCATCTGTGATGCCCGCAAGGTGGTCAAATTCCCCGCCCTGCCCTTCCCCGAGCCCTGCTACTCGGTGGCCATCGCCCCCAAGACCCGCGGCCAGGAGGACAAGATCGCCGCCGGCCTCACCCGTCTGAACGATGAGGACCTGACCTTCAACTGGTCCAACAACGCCGAGACCCGCCAGATGGTGGTCTCCGGCACCGGCGATATGCAGATGGACGTACTCCTCTCCAAGCTGAAGAACCGCTTCAGCGTCGAGGCTGAGCTCTCCATTCCCCGTGTGGCCTACCGGGAGAAGATCCGCAAGAAGGTGGAGGTCCAGGGCCGCCACAAGAAGCAGTCCGGCGGTCACGGCCAGTTCGGCGACGTCAAGATCCGCTTCGAGCCTGGCGAGCAGGAAGAGCTGGAGTTCTGCGAGGAGGTCTTCGGCGGCGCGGTGCCCAAGAACTACTTCCCCGCCGTGGAGAAGGGCCTGCGCGAGGCCGTCCAGCACGGTGTTCTGGCTGGCTATCCCGTAGTCAACCTGAAGGCCACCCTGTACGATGGATCCTACCACCCGGTGGACTCCTCCGAAATGGCCTTTAAGACGGCGGCCCAGCTGGCCTACAAGGCCGGTCTCCCCGATGCCAATCCCACCATTCTGGAGCCCATCGGCGAGCTGAAGGTCACCATTCCCGACAGCTACATGGGTGACATCATTGGCGACCTGAACAAGCGCCGCGGACGTGTCATGGGCATGAATCCCGACGGCAAGGGCAATCAGGTGGTGGAGGCCGAGGTCCCCATGGCCGAGATGATGACTTATGCCATCGACCTGCGCTCTCTCACCCAGAGCCGCGGCTCCTTCACCTTCCACTTTGTCCGCTACGAGGAGGCGCCCCCTGTGGCCCAGCAGAAGGCCATTGAGGCGGCTAAGGCTATCCAGGAGCTGGACAGCTGATCCATAAAAGCACTGACCCCCCGGCGAAAGCCGGGGGGTCTTTCTTTGGATAAAACTTCTGACTTTCTCCCCTTCTTCTACTTGTATCTTTGTCGGAAAGGTGCTATAATAGTACCACTAGATTGTTAAAATTCTAACAATATAAATTTTACAATACGAGGTGTCAGACGATGAATTATCGGGAGCAGTATCAGAGCAAGCTGACCACGCCGGAAGAGGCGGTCAAGGTCGTGCAGTCGGGCGACTGGATCGATTACGGCTGGTGTGCCATTACCCCCGAGGCTCTGGATCAGGCGCTGGCAGCCCGCTATCAGGAGCTCTATGATGTCAAGGTGCGCGGCGGCGTCCTGTTCCACAAGCCCGCTATCATGTCGGTTCCCGACGTGGCGGAGCATTTTACCTGGAATTCCTGGCATATGTCCGGTGTGGAACGCAAGATGATCGCCGAGGGCGCCACCTTCTATGCTCCCATGCGCTATTCCGAGCTGCCCCGCTTCTACCGGGAAAATGTGGCTCCCATCCATGTGGCCATGTTCCAGGTCTCTCCCATGGACAGCCAGGGCTACTTTACCTTCGGCCCCAGCACCTCCCATCTCCAGGCCGTCTGTGAGCGCTCGGAGATCATCATTGTGGAGGTCAACCCCAACATCCCCCGCTGCCTGGGCGGTATGGAAAACAGCATCCACGTAGACCAGGTCTCCATGATCGTGGAGCATGAATCCCCCATTGGCCAGCTGCCCGCCGGCGGCCCGGCCACCCCGGTGGATGAGGCGGTCGCCCGTCTCATCGTGGAGGAGATCCCCAATGGCGCCTGCCTCCAGCTGGGCATCGGCGGCATGCCCAATGCGGTGGGCTCCCTCATCGCTCAGTCCGATCTGAAGGATCTGGGCGTCCACACCGAGATGTACGTGGACGGCTTTGTAGACATGGCCATGGCCGGCAAGCTGACCGGTGCCAAAAAGCCCATTGACCGCTTCCGTCAGGCCTATGCCTTTGCTGCCGGCAGCCAGAAGCTGTACGACTACCTCAACGACAACCCCGCCTGCATGGCCGCTCCGGTCAGCTACACCAACGACGTGCGGGTGGTAGCCCAGCTGGACAACTTCATGTCCATCAACAACGCGGTGGATGTGGACCTCTTCGGCCAGGTCAATGCCGAGAGCGCCGGGACCAAGCACATCAGCGGCGCCGGCGGTCAGCTGGACTTTGTGATGGGTGCCTACCTCTCCAAGGGCGGTAAGAGCTTCATCTGCTGCTCCTCCACCTTCATGAACAAAAAGACCGGTCAGCTGGAGAGCCGCATCAAGCCCACGCTGGATAACGGCTCCATCGTCACCGATACCCGCGCCAACACCCACTTCCTGGTCACCGAGTACGGCAAGGTGAATCTGAAGGGCACCTCCACCTGGGAGCGCGCCGAGAAGATCATCTCCATCGCTCACCCGGATTTCCGGGATCAGCTCATCTCCGATGCCGCCAAGATGGGCATTTGGAGACGCTCCAACAAGCGCTGATTCAACCATTGGAACAGACGCCGCAGCCAGCAGGCTGCGGCGTCTGTTTTTACGTTCCCCTTGACAAACGGCATATCTGTATTTTATACTTTAATATTAGAATTCTAACTATTATAATTCTAATATTAGAGGAGGAGATTTTTCCTTGCAGCCTTCCTTTCACTATCTTCTCATGGCCAACCAGGCTATCTTTCACAAAAAACTGCTGGCAGGCCTGCGGGACACCGGGCTCACCCTGGGTCAGCCCAAGGTGTTGGACTACCTGGGGGACCATGACGGTGCCAGTCAAAAAGAGATCGCCACTGCCTGCCACATTGAACCCGCCTCTCTGACCTCGATTCTGAATCGCATGGAAGAGCGTGGAATGGTGGAGCGGAGAATGCTCCACGGAAACCGGAGGAGCTTCTATATTTTTCTCACCGACCGGGGGCGTGCGCTCCAGGGCAGCGTACAGGAGATGTTTGACTCCCTGGAAGAGGACACCTTTCACGGCATCTCGCCGGAGGACCGCAGTGCGTTTCTCCGCGTTTTTTACGCCATTTATCAAAATCTGAGCGGAGAGAAGGAATGATTCACATGGAAAAACTAAAGCGCTATCTGATTTTTCTTCTGGGGCTGTTTCTCAGCTCCCTGGGCGTGAGCCTGATTACCAGAGCTGATCTGGGTACCTCTCCTATCTCCTCCATCCCCTATGTCCTCAGCCTGTCTCTCCCCTGGACACTGGGCACCTTTACGGTGGTATTCAGCCTCCTGCTTATTCTGCTCCAGCTGCTCATCCTGCGCCGGAACTTCCAGCTGGAACACCTGCTCCAAATCCCCATTTCCATGGCATTCGGCGCCTTTATTGACCTGACCATGGCCCTGCTGGACCTCTCCCTTCCGGCCTGGTATCCCATTCACGCGGCTCTTCTCCTAATCGGGTGCGTGGTGCTCGGCTTCGGCGTCTATCTGGAGGTCCTGGCCAACGTGGCCATGCTGCCCGGCGAGTCCTTTGTCCGGGCGGTGAGCACCACCTGGAACACCAATTTTGGCAATACAAAGGTAGCCTTTGACGTCTCTATGACTGTTATTGCGGCGCTTCTCTCCCTGCTGCTCAGCCGCCGGCTGGACGGCGTGCGGGAGGGCACCATTCTGGCCGCTCTTCTGGTCGGCCTGATCGCCCGCTTCTTTGGACGCCTTCTCTCCTTTTTGCCCGAACGGCTCTTCCCCTGCACCGCTCCGGAGCAGGCTTCCGTCTGAGTCCCGGAAATAAAAAATGACCGGCCGGCCCTGAAATAGGGCCGGCCGGTCGCTGTCTCTACATCTACGTGAGGTGAAGTGGGTCAGGAGCCCTCCCGCTCCTCGCTCAGCTCCCCGTGCTTGGGCGCAGGCAGCTGCGGTTCATCGTGCTCAAAGGTATCGAAGTAGTCCTCCTCCTGAATGACCGCCTTGCGGTGGCGGGCAATGGCAATGATGGTGGGGTAGAGGACAATGGCAATCAGCCCGGCGGAGAACCCATTGTTATAGAGGTTCATACCGGCCACCGGACTGCCGGTACTGAGTACCACCACCGAGTGGAGGAATCCGGCCAGGACGCCATACTGCCAGCCGAAATACCCGGCAATGGGGGCCATAGCCGTGCAGAAGAGTACCGCCAGCTGGAGGGAACCGCTCTCCATTCCGCCCTGGAAGAAAAATCCCCCGGCCGTCACGCCGACCATAACCGGAATGATATTGCCCGCATGCTTACCGAAGGCAGAGAAGCCCATGATGGTGAAGAGGCCGCCCAGCGTGGGCCCATTGAGATCGCCGCCCAGCAGAAGCAGAAAGGCCAGTCCAATGAGTCCGTTGATGCCCATGTTGATGAGGACAGGGCCCATGCCGAACATGCGCAGGTAGTCGCTGGGCGCCCGCCCGCTGGTCTTGAGGAGCCGGCGGTATCCGGCCCAGGCCGCCCAGGGGGGACGGTGGCACAGGAAGAGTCCCGCCAGAACAAAGCCCACACATGCCGCTCCCAGCAGGCCGCCGAAGAGAACATTATATCCCTCGGCCCAGTGGTAGTTCAGGGTAGGATCGGCGCCCAGCGCCGTCATCACCGGCACAAAGAGCATGGCCAGCAGGCCACAGGCAAACCCCACGTTGTAGAGGTTCATCCCGTTCTGGATCCGGAAAGTATAGGCACACAGGGGCGGCATAATGAACCCAATCACGATTCCCACCACGATCCCGCTGAAGAGATTGCCAAAACCGTTATCCAGTGCAATATAGCTGACCATGGGGGCCAGGGCGGTGGCCAGCAGTGAGACCGAGATATATTTCGCAAAGGGCTCCTTCCGGCTCCTGGCATAGAGCCAGGTCCCCAGAAGGATGGGCCAGATGTTCAGAAAGTTCTTTCCAAAGAGGGAAAAGCCCCCCATCAGGCCCAGTCCCACCAGGGAAGAGCCATTGAGGGGGTCCCCCGACAGCCGGTAGAGCGCCGCAGTGATGAGTACCACAATCGCTGCGTTGGCAAAGGCCGCACCCGGTCCGGCCAGCTGGATATAGTCTGTGATGAGGGCATTTTCCGTCATCACGATCTTTCCAAGTCCGGTCCAGATGGCCAGCGGACCGTCCATGACCAGGCCGATCAGCAGCAGTACCGCCGCCAGGCCCAGCGCTCCGTAGTAGATCTTTCCATAGCGCATTTACGATCCCCCGCTCCCGCGTTCCAGACTTGCAAAATAGGCACGGGTCTCCTCCGCGTTGCGCATGACTTCCTCCCGCAGCGCCTCCAGAGAGGGGAATTTCCGCTCCCCCCGCAGGCGCTTATAAAACTCCATGCGAATGGTCTTTCCGTACAGGTCTCCGCTGAAATCCAGCAGGAATCCCTCCACGTTGACCCGGTCCCCGTCATCTACCGTTGGACGGGTCCCCACATTGGTCACCGCCAGACGGCTGCTCCCATCGGAAAAGCAAGCCCGGCAGGCATATACCCCGTGGGCGGGAATCAGCACCCCTTTGGGTATGGACAGGTTCACGGTGGGAAAGCCCAGCGTGCTTCCCAGCCGCTTTCCGTGGGCTACCGTATTGCTCAGGGTGTGGGGATGGCCCAAAAATTCATTGGCCCGTTCCATCTCGCCCTGGGCCACCAGGGTACGGATGTAGGTGGAGGAGATCGTAATGCCGTCCTGCTCCACTTTGGGGATAATGTCGCAGCCGATCCCCAACTCCTCACAGGTCTCCCGCAGGCGCTGGGGATTTCCCTCCCCTTTATAACCGAAGTGGAAGTCATGCCCCGCCACCAGATGGACGGCTCCGTGCTCCTTTACCAGGTAGTCGGTAATGAATTCCCGCCAGGGCATATGCATCATCCGCTCATCAAAGCGGGCAATGATAACGTCCCGTATTCCATAGTACCGCTGCATCAGGTCGGCCCGGTCATGGGGGGAGCTGAGCAGGGGCAGGGGACTGCGGAGGATCAGGTTCTCCGGATGGGTGTCAAAGGTGACGGCCGCCGGCACTGCGTCCAGCTCAGCCGCCTTCTCCCCTACCCGGCGCAGCAGTGCGCCATGCCCACGGTGGACCCCGTCAAAAAAGCCCAGTGCGATCACACGTCTTGTCTCTTCCATTCCTCTCACACCTCAAAAAAGCTCTTGATCGTGGTCATGCAGCCATCCTGCAGCCGGCCCAGCAGCAGAAAGTCTCCCTCCGGCCCATAGACCCGGTAGGTTCCGTCCGCTCCCTGCTGCGGAAAGGCCGCGCCGTTCCGGGCGGCCTTTTCCCGCCGCGCATCCACCGTGAGGGCCGGATAGGTGGAAAAGTAGGAGTCCACCGGGCGCAGAAGGGACTCGGCCTCTCCCCGCTCGGCAACCTGGGCCAGCTCCTCCAGCGAGACCGCGCTCTCCAGGCCAAACCCGGCGGCCCAGGTGCGGCGCAGGGAACACATGGCTCCGCCGCAGCCCAGCTTCTGTCCCAGGTCATGGCAGAGGGTGCGGACATAGGTGCCCTTGGAGCAGGCCACCCGCAGAAGATAGGTGTCCGCTCCGGTCTGCTCCAGCACCTCCAGGGCGTGGATGGTCACCGGACGGGGCTTGCGCTCCACCTCCACGCCCTTCCGGGCCAGCTCATAGAGCTTCTGCCCCTTCACTTTGAGGGCGGAGTACATGGGAGGGATCTGGAGGATCTCGCCCCGGAACACCTCCAGGGCCTTCTCCAGCTGCTCCCGGCCAGTCTGGACGGGCCGCTGCTCCAGCACAGTCCCGGTGGTATCCTGGGTATCGGTGATAATTCCCAGTTTTAATCCGGCGATATATTCCTTTCCGGATTCAGAGGCAAACTCCACCGCCCGGGTGGCACGCCCCACAAAGACAGGGAGCACGCCGGTGGCCATGGGGTCCAGGGTGCCCGCATGACCCACTCGCCGCTCGTGGAAGAGGCGGCGGCACCGCCCCACCACATCGTGGCTGGTCCAGTCCTGGGGCTTATCGATGACAATGATCCCGTTAGCCATGGCTTGCCACCTGCCCGATGGCATCCAGGATGGCCTTCTCTGCTTCCTCCAGCGTACCGGAGACGGTGCAGCCCGCGGCGGCAGCGTGTCCGCCGCCACCCAGAAGAGCACACACCTTGGTGGCGTTCAGCCCGCCGCTGGTACGCACGGAGAGCTTGCAGGTACCGCCCTCCTGCTCCCGGATGGTGACCGAAGTCTCCACACCCTCGATCTGGCCCAGGAAGGCGGCGATGTCTTCCAGGTCCTCCTCGGTGGCCCCCGCCTCGTCCAGCAGGGAGCGGGAGATGAGCGCCACGGCGATGCGCCCCTCCTTGTACCGGTGCATCCGCTCCACGATGAGCCGCTCCACCTGGAGCCGAGCCCAGCTCTTGGTGCGGAAATGGCGCTTGTTGAGGGCAAAGACGTCGATCCCGGTCTCCATCAGGGCGGCCGCCACCCGGTGGGTGTCGGCGGTGGTGTTGCCATACTGGAAGCAGCCGGTGTCGGTGGAAACCGCCACATAGAGGGGAACCGCCATCTCCGGCGTAATCTCGCCCAGTTCCCGCAGGATGTCGTAGATCAGCTCGCCGCAGGCGGCCCGCCCGGCGTCCAGGCAGGTCTCCCGGGCGAAGAACTCCTGAGAGGGGTGGTGGTCGATGGCTAGGTCGATCCCCCGCTCCAGCCACCGCTCCCCTTCCCTGGTGAAGAGGCTGCGGGCGGCAATGTCGGTGGAGACTACGGTCTCCGCCTCATAGTCCTCCGGGGCCAGGTATCCCTCCAGATAGGGGGTGAAGAGGTGCGTCTCCCCGGTACCGGGGCAGATGTGTGCGGTCTTCCCCAGACGGCGCAGCCCCGCGCACAGGGCGGCGGCACAGCCGATGGTATCCCCGTCCGGCCGCTTGTGGGTGAGGATGAGATAGCGGTCATGCTGCCGCAGCCAGGCAGCCGCTTCCTGATAGGTCATGGCGCTCACTCCTCATCCTCGGCATCCAGGTCAATGTGGGCATTGGCCGGATTGGCCGGCTTGACCACCTCCGGATTGCGCAGCATGCTCAGGATATGGGCGCCCTGGCCGATGGAGTCGTCCTCCACGAACTGGAGCTCCGGGGTATAGCGCAGCTTGAGGGCGGAGCCCAGCTCCCGCCGCAGGTACCCGGCCGCCGACTTGAGGCCCTTGACGACCTCCTTCACGTCGCTCTTGTCCAGCACGCTCACGTAGATCTTAGAAAAGCGCAGGTCGGGGGTGGTCTCCACCGCAGTGATGGACACCAGCCCGTGGACCCGGGGGTCCTTGACCGTGCGGATGAGGGTCGCCAGCTCCCGCTGGATCTCCTCGTTGATGCGTCCGATGCGATTACTTGCCATATGATTCTCCTATCACGTAATACAGACCCGCCCCTCCTCAAATGACTTGGGGATGGAACGGGTCTGTTTGATTTGGTTCCGAATGGGACAGAGCCTTGGCTCTGCCTGGATCTTATACCTCGATCTGCTCCATCAGGAAGCACTCGATGATGTCGCCCTGCTTGATGTCCTGGTACTTCTCGATGGTAATACCACACTCGTAGCCCTGGGCCACTTCCTTGGCGTCGTCCTTAAAGCGCTTGAGGGAGGCAATGGCGCCCTCGTGGACCACGATGCCGTCGCGGACCAGACGGATCTGGGCCTTGCGCTCCACCTTGCCCTCGGTGACATAGCAGCCGGCCACGATGCCCGCGCCGGTGATCTTGTAGACCTCGCGGACCTCGGCCTGGCCCAGCGCCACTTCCTTGAACTTGGGCGCCAGCATGCCCTTCATGGCGGCCTCGATCTCGTCGATGGCGTCGTAGATCACGCGGTACATCCGCATATCCACGCCGTTGCGGCCGGCGGTATCCTTGGCGTTGGCGTCGGGGCGGACGTTGAAGCCCACGATGATGGCCCCGGAAGTGGTGGCCAGCATGACGTCGCTCTCGTTGATGGCGCCCACCGCGCAGTGGATGACCCGGACGCGGACCTCGTCGTTGGAGATCTTCTCCAGGCTGGCCTTGACGGCCTCGGCAGAGCCCTGCACGTCGGCCTTGACGATGATGGGCAGCTCCTTCATCTCGCCCTGCTTGATCTGGCTGAACAGATCCTCCAGGGAGACCTTGTGGCCCACCGGGCCGGAGGCGGCCATCTTCTGCTCGTGCTTGCGCTGCTCCACCAGCTCGCGGGCCATGCGCTCGTCGGCCACGGCGTGGAAGTCGTCGCCGGCGCCGGGCACTTCGCCCATACCGATGATCTCCACGGGCACAGAGGGGCCGGCCTCGGTCAGCTTCTGGCCGCGGGCGTTGGTCATGGCGCGGACACGGCCCACCGCGGTGCCGGCGATGATGACGTCACCCTGCTTCAGGGTACCGTTCTGGACCAGCAGCGTGGCCACAGGGCCGCGGCCCTTGTCCAGACGGGCCTCGATGACGGCGCCGTGGGCGGAACGGTTGGGGTTGGCCTTGAGCTCCTGCATCTCGGCGGTCAGGTTGACCATCTCCAGCAGGTTGTCGATGCCCTCGCCGGTCTTGGCGGAGATGGGGCAGATGATGGTGTCGCCGCCCCACTCCTCGGGCACCAGCTCATACTCGGTGAGCTGCTGCTTGATGCGGTCGGGGTTGGCCTCGGGCTTATCCATCTTGTTGATGGCCACGATGATGGGAATCTTGGCGGCCTTGGCGTGGTTGATGGACTCCACGGTCTGGGGCATGATACCGTCGTCGGCGGCTACCACCAGGATGGCGATGTCCGTGACCATGGCGCCGCGGGCACGCATGGCGGTAAAGGCCTCGTGGCCGGGGGTATCCAGGAAGGTGATGGTCTGGCCGTTCACCTGGACCTGGTAAGCGCCGATGTGCTGGGTGATGCCGCCAGCCTCGCCGGAGGCCACATTGGCGTTGCGGATATAGTCCAGCAGGGAGGTCTTGCCGTGGTCGACGTGGCCCATGACCACCACCACGGGGGCACGGGGGAGCAGATCCTCTTCCTTGTCCTCGGCGGTGTCGATGAGGCGCTCCTCGATGGTGACGATGACCTCCTTCTCCACCTTGCAGCCCATCTCCTCGGCGATGATGGCGGCGGTGTCGAAGTCGATGACGTCGCTCAGGGAGGCCATGACGCCGTTCTTCATCAGGGTCTTGACCACCTCGGCGCCGGTCTTCTTCATGCGGGAAGCCAGCTCGCCCACGCCGATCTCATCGGGGATCTTGACGGTGAGCGGGGTCTTCTTGGCGATCTCCAGCTGGAGCCGGCGCATCTTCTCCTGTTCCTCCTGGCGGCGCTTGTTGCCGCCCTGGAAGCCGCCCTTGCGCTGGTTGCGCCCCTGGAACTTCTGCTTGCCGGCCTGCATCTGCTTGGTCTTACCGGCGGCCAGGTCCTCCAGGCGCTCGTCGTACTTATCCAGGTTCACATCGCCGCCCTTGCGGGTGTCCACGATCTTCTTCTCGGGGACGCGGCTGGCGGGACGGGCGGCGGGCTGCTGGGTCTGGCCGCTCTTCTGGGCAGGCTGCTGCTGGGCAGGACGGGCCTGCTGCTGGCTGCCGGTATTCTGGGGCTTCTGGTTGTTCTGGGGCCGGGGAGCGCTCTGCGCGCTCTTCTGACCACCCTGGGGAGCCGCCTGGGCCGGCTTGGCGGCCGCCTTGGGCTCATGGTAGACGTCGGCGTAGATGGACTCCACGCTCTCCACCTGGTTGTGCTGGGTCAGATAGTCGAAAATAACGGACAGCTCACCGTCCTCCAGAACCTGCATGTGGTTCTTGGGGGCGGTGGCGTAATCGGTGAGGATATCAGCGATCTCTTTGGAATTCTTGCCAAAATCCTTGGCCACCTCATGGACACGATACTTGTTGTTCAGCAAATAAAGCCACCTCCACTGTGGGACTTGTACCAACGAGAAAACACAGCGCACACCGCTATGCTTTCTGATTGGAACAAGTCCGGTTGTTGTTTGATACGTTCTCATGCCGCGCTTATGTCTCATGGCGGCGCGGGGCCCCCTTGGGGCCGGATCTCTTGCGGGACTTCTTCCCGGCGACCGATCCTTCTTTCTTTCTGGGCGGCGCGGCCCAGGGCTTGCTGCGGGCCGCCTGGCGTTCCTTTTCCCGGGTACGCCGCTCCTTCTGCCGCTCCAGCGCCCGGCGGGCCCGGGTACGCAGCAGCTCGGCCGCAGCGCCGTATTGCTCCGGGTCCTCTGCGGCCAGCTTCTCCGCCGCGGCACAGGCCAGCCCCACATCCGTGAAGGCCAGCAGCGCACAGCTGGAGCGCCCCACGGTATGCCCCAGCTCCGCCTTGGTGAAGGGGACGGTGAGGCAGGGCGCGGTGCCGCTCTCGGCCATGTGTCCGGCCCGGCGTATGGTATTCTCCGCCGCATCGCAGGCCACCAGCAGGAGCTTGCCCTCCCGGCTCTTGACCGCCTCGCCTACCGGGTCCTCCCCCACGGCCAGGCGGCCCGCCTTCCGGGCCAGTCCGATCAGGTGCAGTACGCTATTCATCCTTTGCCCCTTCCTGCATCTGCTCCTCCAGGCCGGCATAGACCTCATCCGGGATCTGGGTGGAAAAGGCCCGCTCCAGCGCCCTGGACTTGCGGGCCCGGGCCAGGCAGGCGCTGTCCGGACAGAGATAGGCCCCCCGTCCGGGTTTCTTCCCCTTAAAATCCAGGGAGATCTCATTCTCCGGGGATTTGACCACCCGGATCAGCTCCCGCTTGGGTTTCATCTCCCGGCAGCCCAGACACTGGCGCATGGGGATCTTCTTCGGCATAGGGATTGCCCCCTTTCTCTGGGCGTGGGCGGGGAGAGCTCTCCCCGCCCGCCGCGCTTATTCCTCGCTGTCGCTCTCGGCGCTCTCGTTCTCCAGCACTTCCTCGTCGGCCAGGAAGTCCTCCTCCTCATCCTGAGGCAGTTCCTCCTCCACGGGGGCGCTCTGGGGCTTGATGTCGATCTTATAGCCGGTCAGCTTGGCGGCCAGACGGGCGTTCTGACCCTCCTTGCCGATGGCCAGGGAGAGCTGATCGTCGGGTACAACCACCCGGCAGCTCTTCCCCTCCTCCAGCGTGGTGACGCTGATGACGTCGGCGGGGGAGAGGGCCGCGGCGATGTACTCGGCGGGATCCTCGCTGTACTTGATGATGTCCACCTTTTCGCCGCCCAGCTCTTCCACGATGTTGTTTACGCGCTGACCGCGGGGACCCACGCAGGCGCCGATGGCGTCCACGTTGGGGTCGGCGGACCAGACCGCCAGCTTCGTGCGGGAGCCAGCCTCACGGGCGATAGACTTGACCTCCACCGTGCCGTCATAGATCTCAGGCACTTCCATCTCAAAGAGGCGCTTGACCAGACCGGGATGGGTGCGGGAGAGGAGGACCTGGGGCCCCTTGGTGGAGCGGCGCACTTCCACCACATAGACGCGCAGGCGCATGCCCTCGGTGAGGGGCTCGCCCTTGACCTGCTCACTGACCGCCAGATAGGCCTCGGTGCTCTCGTTGCCGGAGCCGATGCGCAGGCTGGCCGCGCCGGAGCGGGGATCGATGCGGGTGACGAGACCGGTGAGGATCTCATGCTCCTTGGAGTTGAACTCGTCATAGATCATGCCGCGCTCGGCCTCACGCATGCCCTGGATGATGACCTGACGGGCGGTCTGGGCGGCGATCCGGCCAAAGTTGCGGGGCTTGATCTCGATGCGCAGCACGTCGCCCAGCTGCGCCCGGGGCAGCGCGGCCCGGGCCTCCTCCAGGCTCATCTCGGTGCAGGGGTTATCCACCTCTTCCACCACGTCCTTCTTGACAAACATGCGCACGGTGCCCAGCTCTTCGTTGGCGTCCACGGTCACGTTATCGCCCACGCCCTCGTGGTCCCGCTTATAGGCCGAGACCAGAGCCTGGGTGATCTTCTCGATCATATAGGCCTTGGGGATGCCCTTCTCCTCTTCGATCATACGGATCGCGGCGAAAAATTCCGTCGCGTCCAGCTCGTTGCTCTTCTGTGCTTTTGCGTTCTTTCTCGTCGCCATTGTTCTTTACTCCTTTAAAAACGCACATACAGGCGGACCTGTGCGATGTCTTTCTTTTCAAATGTGACGGTGCCGTCGCCCTCCTCCAGGGTGACGTTGCCGTCAGCATACCCCCGGAGCAGGCCCACATATTCCTTTTTCCCCTCCCGGGCCCGGTAGAGCTTGACCTCTACCTCGCTGCCCAGATAGGCCGCAAAGTGCTCGCTCTTACGCAGCACCCGGTCGATGCCGGCCGAGCCCACCTCCAGGGTATAGCTCCCCTCAATGGGGTCGGCCTCGTCCAGCGCGTCGGAGAGGGGCCGGGACACGGCCTCACAGTCGTCAATGGAGACGCCGCCCTCCTTATCAATATACACCCGGAGGTACCAGGAACCGGCCTCCTTCACATATTCCACATCCCACAGGGTACACCCCTGCGCCTGGGCGATGGGGGCGGCCAGTTCGGCCACCAGATCCGTTACCTTTGCCATGCGCGCACCTCCAGTTCAATGCCCTCAACAGTAGGTTCCAGAATTTTACATACCGAATTTTTCTCAAAAAGAAGAGCGGGGCGGACCCCACTCTAACCATAACCTACTCTTACTATCATAGCGATTATACCACAGCGGGGGCGGCGGTGCAAGTGCTTTGCCTCATCTTTTGCCGCTTCTTTTGGCGCAGAACCGCCGTTTTTAGGCTCTTGCGGGGTGGAAAACAAACTTTTTTCGCCTTCGGACATCCTCTTGCCTCTTTGTAACCTTTTTTTGTTGACATAATGAGGATGTTTGATAGAATGGGGTAGAATGGGAAGTTTATCCCCTTGGGATTTGATCTGAATTTTTGATTGGAGGAGGCGCACCTATGACCGAACGCAAGCTGGCCGCGGACGTGATCCTGGAGGTCCGCAAGGCCGTGGTTGGAAAGGACGCGGTGCTTTCCAAAGCCCTGCTGGCCATCCTGGCCCGGGGCCATATTCTGCTGGAGGACATCCCCGGCGTGGGCAAGACCACCATGGCCCTGGCGTTTTCCCGGGCTCTTTCCCTCCGGTATCACCGGGTCCAGTTTACCCCGGACGTCATGCCCTCGGACCTGACGGGCTTTACCATGTTCAACAAGGCCACCGGGCAGATGGAGTACCAGCCGGGGGCGGTGCTGTGCAATCTCTTTCTGGCCGACGAGCTCAACCGGGCCACCAGCCGCACCCAGTCGGCCCTGCTGGAGGCCATGGAGGAGGGGCAGGTCACCGTGGACGGCGTGACCCATCCGGTCCCCCAGCCCTTTCTGGTCATCGCCACCCAGAACCCGGCGGGGGCCTCCGGAACCCAGCTGCTCCCCGACTCCCAGCTGGACCGCTTCATGGTCAAGCTCTCCCTGGGCTATCCCTCTGCGGCCGATGAGACCGAGCTCCTGCGGCGCAAGCAGAGCGGAAATCCCCTCTCCCAGGTGGAGCGGGTGGCCACTCTGGAAGAGCTGGAGGCCATGCGCACCGCTGTGGACCGGGTCTATCTGAGCGACGCGGTGTGCGAGTACATCGTCCGTCTCATCGGCGCGACCCGGGAGCACCCGCTCATCGTTCAGGGGGCCAGCCCCCGGGCCACTCTGGCGGTGGCCGCCATGAGCCGGGCCGCCGCCTTCGTCCGGGGCCGGGACTACGTGACGCCCGACGATGTGCGTCTGGTCTTTGCCGACACCATTTCCCACCGGCTTCTCCTCTCCCCCCGGGGCGAGTCCGGCGAGGTCGGCAGCCCCGTGGAGGCCATCCTCAAAGGGATCCAGCCCCCTGCCATCCAGTGAGGCCGCCCCCATGCTGCACCGACGAATCGCCTATGGGGTGGCCCTGCTTCTGGCACTGCTGTTCCTGCTGTGCTCCACCGGGTATGCCGCTCTCTTCTTCCTGCTGTTTCTCCTCATCCTCCCGCTCCTCTCCCTAGCGCTGAGCCTGCCCGCCGCTCTGGGCGGTACCCTGGTTCTGACCTGCGCGTCCCCTTTGCTCACCCGCGGCGAGTCGGCCGGATGGATCCTCTCCTGTTCCAGCCACTCCCCCTTCCCGCTCACCCGCTTTCGGGCCCGGGTGGTGCTGGAGGACCCCTTTTCCGCCCAGCGCCTCATCCGGCAGGTGGACATCCGGGAGGGCGCCGGAACCTGGGAACAGGATATCCCCGCCGAACACTGCGGTGCCTGGACCTGCACGGTGTACCGGCCCCGCCTGTGTGACTTTTTGGGGCTCTTCTCCCTGCCCCTCTCCGTGCCCAAACCGGATACCCGGTATGTGCTCCCCGCACCCATGGAGGCAGGCCCTGTCCCCCAGCTCATCGGGGAGGGCGGACACTCCGTCCAATGGAAGGTCCGCCCCGGCGGCGGGAATACCGAGGACTATGATCTGCGGGAGTACCGCCCCGGGGACCCCATGCGCCTGGTCCACTGGAAGCTCTCCTCCAAGCGGGAGGAGTTGGTGGTCAAGGAGATGCTGGAGCCCTGCCGCCCCACGCTGCTGCTCACCTTTGACCACTTCGGCACGCCGGAGGAGCTGGACGCTGTTCTGGATCGCCTGCTGGCCATCTCCCGCCTGCTGCTGGAGCAAAATACCCCGCACGTCATCCAGTGGGCCCATCCGGTGAGCGGCGCGGTGGAGAGCTGCCCGGTCCCCGATGCCGCCTCCCTCATGGACGCCGTCCAGCGCATCTTGATCCAGCCCGCCCCCCTCCAGGGGCACTCCATTCTGGACGCGGCGGCCCCGCCGCCCGCCGGGGATGGGCCGCCCCGCCGGCTCCATGTGACCCCGACGCTCTGGCAGGAAGGGGGATGGCTGTGAACCGTTCTTCTTCCCCTCGCCCCTCTGCTCTGCGCCTGCTGGCCGATGGGCTGCTGCTGGGACTGCTTCTGTGGGCGCCGGTGGGCTGGTTCTGCACCGCCTTTTCCCTGCCGGTGGACCCGCTCCTCCTGTACGGGGGACTTACCCTGCTGACCTTACTCTCTCTCACTATATTCTCCCTCCCCCTGCGCTTTGGGATGCCCCTTTTGTTTCTCTCCTCCCTGCTCTGGGGGCAGCTGGTCTGGCGGATTTGGGAGGACCTCTTCGCCGGACAGGCGGCCATCCAGTGCGCCGTGGTCAATACCTATTCTGAGCACTTCCCCGGTCTCTCCCGCCTGGTCCCGGTGATGGAGCGCACCCCCGAGCAGTGGAGCTGGGCGGTGACCCTCACCGTACTGGCCGCTGCCGCGGTCTATGCCGTCTTGCTGGGCCTTCTGGTGGTATGCCTGCGCTCCTGTTGGGTCAGCGGACTGGCGGTTCTGGTCCCGGTGATCCCCGCCCTTCCGCTGGGCACCCCGCCCGTCTTGTGGCTGGTACTCCTGCTGACCGGCTGGGGCGGACTGCTCCTCAGCGCCCGCAGCGCCCGGGAGGACCCCCGAAGGGCGGCGCGCCTCACACTGGCCGCGCTGCCTCTGGTGGGTATCACCCTGAGCCTTCTGACCCTGCTTGTTCCGGCGGTGGATTATCAGCCCCCGGCCTGGGTGGAGGACGGTCGGGACACTCTTTTTCAGACCGTGGGGGACCTGAGCCTCTCCCTCAACTGGACCGGCCCCTTTGGCCGCTCTCTGTTCTCTTCCGCCGGCTCCACCGCCACGGTGGACCTCTCCGCCGCCGGAACCCAGAGCTACGACGGCCATACTGTCCTGCGCATCCGCACCGACTATACCGGAAAGCTCTACCTGCGGGGATACAGTGCCGCCCTCTATCAGGACAACCGCTGGACCCCCCTGGAGGAGGATGCCTATGCCTCCATCCTCTCGGATGGGGCTGTGGTGGACTCCACCGGGACCTCCTCGGGACTCAATCCTCTCAATTTCCCCGCCCGGGCGGAGGCCGATCTTCCCTATTATGCCTTTGAAGTGGAGCAGGTATCCGCCCCCGGCGGCTGTGTCTACTTCCCCTATCAGATCCTCTCCCGGCCGGAGGAGCTGCGGGGGGCCTCCTTTCAGGATGATTCCGGCATAATACGAAGCCCTCTGGTGGGGAAGCACACGGTCTATTTCCGGCCCGGCGCGCTGGAACCGGACGCCGCACCCCCGCTGGAGTGGCAGGATGCCCTGGCCGAACAGGAATACCAGGCATTTGTGCAGCAGCACTACCTCCAGGTCCCCGACGACCTCTTCTATGCCCTCTCCCCCCACGTCTATGCGCTCTCGGACCGGCTCTTCCAGGCTCAGATGTCCTCCTCCCGCTACGCCTTTTACTCTGCTTATGACCCGACCCGCGCCCCTCAGCTGGCGGCTGAACTGGTGGCGGAATACCTGGCTGAACTGGCCGAATACGACCTGGAGACCCCGCCCGTCCCGGACGGCGAGGATGTTACCCTCTATTTTCTCAACGAGAGCCATCGGGGATATTGTATGCACTTCGCCTCTGCCGGTACCCTTCTGCTGCGCTCCCTGGGAATCCCGGCCCGGTATGTAAGCGGCTATGTGACCAACGTCAAAACCCCCGGCTCCCACTCCGTACCCGACCGCGCCGCCCACGCCTGGGTGGAAATCTATCTCTCCGGCTACGGCTGGTATCCGGTGGAGATGACCCCCGGCTATCAGGGCGACGCCCTCCCCTGGAGTCAGGGCGAGAGCGAGGAGCCGGTCTCCACCCCCAGCGCCACGCCCAAGCCCACACCCACACCCAAGCCAAGCGCCGCGCCGGTGCAGACTCCCCGGCCCACCGCTTCCATCCCGCCCGCACAGACGCAGGACGACGGCGGGACAGGGTCTCTTCCCGGCTGGCTGCTCCCGGTTGGAATCCTTCTGGCGGTGTGTTTCCTCCCCATCCTGATCCGCTATATCACAGGGACCCTCCGGCGGCGCAGACTCCGGCAGGAGGACCCCCACCGGGCCATGGTATCCATCTACCGCTATGCCCGCAGACTCTCCCGCCACGGCGGAACGCTGCCTCCTTTGGTGGAGGAGCTGGCCCAAAAGGCGGCCTTCAGCCGGGACGGGGTGACGTTGGAGGAGTGCAGGCTGGCCCGGAAGGCGGCAAGCGCCGAAGCGGAGCGGCTCTACCGCTCCCGCCCCTGGTGGAAACGGCTTCTGCTGCGCTGGTTCTGGTTCCTCTGCTGACGGGATCTTTTCCACCCTTTCACCCCTCTGTGTGCAAAACCGCCGGGCGATCCATTGGGATCGCCCGGCGGCTCCACTTTCTACTGCTTCCGTACCGCAGATCATTCTTCTTTTATTCCACATCCTCCGGCAGATAGGCCTCAAAGGGCAGGACATCGGACAGCTCCACCAGCACCTGGGAAAAGCCGCCGGTGGGGTCGTAGCCCATTCGAGGCGTGTGCAGCCCCGTGGCCTCTGTGTCGTTGGCCACCGGCAGAGAGATGACTGCCCGCAGTCCACGGCGCTCCTCCCCCTGCTCAAAGACCAGGGTGCCTTGATGGCACTCCACCACTTCCCAGGCCAGCTCCACCCCCATCCGGGTCTGGACACCGGAATCTTTCTTCCAGCCGCTCCCGGACTCTATAGATTCGGATCTGGGCAGCGGAGTTTCTCCCCCGCTGTTCCACACGGACAGACGCACGCTTCGCCCCTCGGTACAAAGCCGCAGCCCGGCCTGGCCGCCGCTGCTGGCGGCATGCAGGGCGTTAGCAATCAGATTCAGAAGCATCCGGCGCAGCAGCAGCGGATCCCCCAGTACGGCGGCCTCCCGGCCGTCCCACTCCCATTGAAAGTCCACGCGGAGCGGGGCAGCAGCCCCCGTTACCTTCTGGCACAGCTCCCGGCAGAGGGGCTCCAGCTCCAGCAGGACCGGATGAAACTCCAACTTGTCGCCCCGCCGCTCCCGCTGGGCTAGGTCTACATGCTCGGCCAGGCGCAGCAGTCGATAAAGGCTCTGATTCAAAATGGCCATATATTGGTCATAGTGCCGATTTTCCTGCTCCCGGATCACCGGGGCCAGGAGTTGGGAGGCTGCCATCAGGTTCCCCACCTGTTCCCGAAGCTGTTCTGCCAGGAAGCGCTCCAGCTCATCCGCATCCTTACTCAATTTAAAACCTCCCTCGGCCAACGCCTGAAAGTGCTTTCGAACACGCTACTAGGATTACAGGGCAGCATAAGCCCCATACACACGGCCAGTATAGCAAATACTGGCTTCTACAACAAGCTTAAAAGTCGACTTGTGTCGAATTTCGCCCACTTTTGGTCAAACCGCCACGGCTTTTTATGGACAATGACCAGTTTTTTACGTTTGGCCCTTTTCATTTCCCCCCGTGTGGGATATAATAAGGATGCGCGAAGGTACAACAACTACACTTTGTGAAGGAGAGATTCCCATGAGCATCAAAGTTGGCATTAATGGTTTCGGCCGCATCGGCCGTCTCGTGTTCCGCGCCGGCCTCGAGCGTTCTGACATCGAATTCGTTGGCATCAACGATCCTTTTATGAGCCCTGACTACATGGCTTATATGCTGCGTTACGACACCATGCACGGCAAGTTTGAGGGCACCATCGAGTATGATGAGACCTCCATCACCGTCAACGGCAAGAAGGTCAACTTCTACGCCTGCATGGATCCCAAGGACATTCCCTGGGGTGAGATCGGCGCGGAGTACGTGGTGGAGTCCACCGGCCTGTTCCTGACCAAGGAGAAGGCCCAGGCTCACATCGACGCCGGCGCCAAGCACGTCGTCATGTCCGCCCCCTCCAAGGACGACACCCCCATGTTCGTCATGGGCGTCAACCAGGACAAGTACGACTCCAGCATGACCTTTGTCTCCAATGCCTCCTGCACCACCAACTGCCTGGCTCCCATCGCCAAGGTGCTGCATGACAACTGGGGCATCACCGACGGCCTGATGACCACCGTTCACTCCGTGACCGCCACTCAGAAGACCGTGGACGGCCCCTCCAAGAAGGATTGGCGCGGCGGCCGTGCTGCTTCCGGCAACATCATCCCCTCCTCCACCGGCGCTGCCAAGGCCGTGGGCAAGGTTATCCCCGAGCTCAACGGCAAGCTGACCGGTATGTCCATGCGTGTTCCCACTCTGGACGTGTCCGTGGTCGACCTGACCGTCAACCTGGCTAAGCCCGCCAAGTACGAGGAGATCTGCGCCGCCATGAAGAAGGCTTCCGAGGGCGAGCTGAAGGGTGTTCTGGGTTACACCGAGGACGCCGTCGTTTCCTCCGACTTCCTGGGCGACACCCACACCTCTATCTTCGACGCCACCGCCGGTATCGCCCTGACCGATACCTTCGTGAAGGTCGTGTCCTGGTACGACAACGAGATCGGCTACTCCAACAAGGTTCTGGATCTGATCGCTCATATGTACAGCGTGGACCACAAGTAAGCAATTCCTTACGTGTCCTGAAGTCATATGCAAAAATGCCTCCGCTCAGTATGAGCGGAGGCATTTTTTTGCCCTCTTGCGTAAACTCAGCGGACATCCACCCGGTCTACCGCCGTGCAGCGCCCGGTGGCGGTGTCCACGGAAAAGCGGACCGCGTCAATCTTACAGGGCCCTTCCGCCGACTCAAACCGCTGGGGCAGCCCGCCCAAAAAGCGGTTGATGGCCTGATTGGGCCGGATCCCCAGCACGCTGTGGATGGGCCCTGCCATACCCAGGTCGGTGACAAAACCCGTTCCCTTGGGCAGGATCTGTGTGTCGGCGGTGGGTACGTGGGTGTGGGTCCCCCAGACTGCCTGGACCTGTCCGTCCAGATACCAGGCCATGGCCCCCTTCTCACTGGTGGCCTCTGCATGGAAGTCCACCAGAATGATGTCGGCCTCGCCCCGCTTCACCCACCGTTCCGCCACGGTAAAGGGATTGTCAAAGTTGCAGTCCATCTCACACCGACCGATGAGGTTGAGCACCCCGATCCGCAGGCCTCTGGGCCCCTCATACACGCCCCACCCCCGGCCGGGCACCCGGTTGGTGTAGTTGGCCGGGCGGAGGATGTAGGGGTTCTCCTCCAGATAGTCGGCGATCTGGAGCCGGTTCCAGGTGTGGTTGCCCAGGGTGATCACATCGGCTCCCGCGTCAAAGATGGCCTGGGCCTGCCGGGGCAGGATCCCCACGCCCGAGGCATTTTCTCCGTTGACCACTGTGAAGTGGATCTCATGGTCTTTTTTCATGCCGCGCAGACGGCGGGACAGGTATTCCACCCCCGCTTCCCCCACCACGTCGCCAACAGCCAAGATATTCAGGATCATTTCGGTTCCTCCCCATGTGAGATGACCAGCTCGTCATAACCGGTCTCGGGGTCATAGCCCGCCCCAAAGGCCACGCCGGACAGCTCCAGCAGCACCACCTCTGCGGTGGTATTGACGATGCACCCGTCCTTCAGGTGCCCGCCCACGGTGGAGAGGTCCTCCCGGGACAGGGCAATATGCAGATGGGTCCGCTCCTCCGAGAGGGTCCCCATCAGGGAGACGATCTCCAGATGCTCCTCCAGGGTGTGCACGGTTACGCCGGAGGCATCTCGGATCACCGCCCGGCTCACACATCCCACGGCGGAGAGCACCACCGCCGCCCGGATATGCTGTTCTCTGACATAGCGCTCCAACGACTGCCGCAGGTCATCCCCCCGGCGCATCCGAAAGCAGTGGGTCCGCATATGACTCATCCCTTTCCCCCGTTATTTTCCCCATTATACGGGATTTTTGCCCAAGATGCAAAGGCTTTTCCCGGACGCAAAGAGGCGGACGCAGCTGCGTCCGCCTCGGTCTTTTGTTACTGGAACCGGGCCGCCAGGGCAACCCAGCCCTTTTTCTCCCACCGGTCCACGATGGTCAGGCCATTGCGCTCCAGCGCCTCCACTACCTCGTGGGCACGGACGTCGATGATGCCGGAGCACAGGAAGGTCCCGCCCTCCGTCAGAAAACGGTCCACCTTGGCAGAGAGGGGAATGATGACGTCGGCCACGATGTTGGCCAGCACCACCTGATACTTCTTCTCCGCCAGCTCGTTCACCAGTCCCTCGTCGGTGAGCACATCTCCCGCCAGCACATGGTAGCGGTCCTTTCCAATGTCGTTCATGGCCGCATTCTCATAGGCCACGTCCACCGCCTTGGGGTCGATGTCCACCGCCACCGCGTGCTCCGCACCCAGGCGAAGGGCCGCGATGGACAGGATGCCGCTTCCGCAGCCCAGGTCCAGCACCTTGCACCCGTCGGTCACATACCGCTCCACACCCCCCAGGCAGAGCTGGGTGGAGGCGTGAGAGCCGGTGCCGAAGGTGAGGCCGGGGTTCAGATAGAGGGCAGTCTTCCCCGCCGGGACGGGCTCCTCCCGCTCCCACTCGGGGACGATGTAGAGCCGCTCCCCCACCTCCATGGGCTTATAGTACTTCTGCCAGCTGTGGGCCCAGTCATTCTCTCCCAGTGCCGTGGTGGTATAGGGCTTATCAATGCCCTCCATCCACTTCTGGAGCTGCTTGCGCCCATCGGCATCATCCGAGACATAGAACTTGATGCGGCACACGCCCCGCATCTTCTCCTGGAGCTCCTCGTCCACATAATCCCAGTACTGGCGATTATTCTCCAAAAACTGCTGGAAATCGGCCTCGTCCTCGATGACCAGCCCGGTCACGCCGTTCATGGTCAGCCGGGCGGAGAGATCCTCCAGCTCCTGTGTGGTTGTGTCAATGGCCACTTCCAGCCACTTGATGTCTTCCATATTACCGCTCCGTTCCCATAAAGAAGAGTGCCACCGTACCCGGTCCGGTGTGGGCGCCAATGACGGGGCCGATGTGATTGTAGACCACGTCCTTCACGCCAAAGCGGCGCTTGGCCTCCTCGCCCACCACTTTGGCGTCCTCCAGACAGTCGCTGTGGCTGATAAAGATGACCTGCTCCTGGGGATCAGTGATCCGCTTTCCCATCTCATCCACCAGGTACTTGAGGGAGGCGCCGCGGCCGCGCACCTTCCCCACGTTGATGAGGTGGCCCTCGTTGTCCACATGGATGATGGGCTTGATGTTCAGCATTCCGCCCACAAAGGCTGTGGTGGCGGAAATCCGGCCACCCCGCTTCAGGTGGGCCAGATCGTCCACCGCCACCCAGTGGCAGAGCTTGAGCTTGTTGGCCTCGGCCCAGTCCCGGACCTCCTCCAGGCTCTTGCCCGCCTTCTGAAGGGCAACGGCCTGCCACACCAGAAGTCCCTGTCCCAGGGAGGCACACAGGGTGTCCACGGTGAAGATCTTCCGCTCGGGGTACTTCTCCCGCAGCTCGGCCACCGCAATGGCGGAGGAGTTATAGGTGGTGGAAAGCCCCGAGGAAAAGGCCAGCACCAGCACATCCTCCCCTGCCTGCAGCATGGGCTCCAGCACATCGATGTACTGGGAGACGTTCACGGCAGAGGTGGTGGCCATCTTTCCCTCCCGCAGGCGGCGGTAGAACTCCTCAATAGGCATGGCCCGGCGGTCCGGATGATCCTCATAGGTTTTTTCTTCCATGGTAAAACACAGGGGCAGAACGGTAACACCCAGTTCCTCCACCATGGCCGCGCTCATATCGGCGGCAGAGTCGGTGACAATGCGATAGTTGCTCATGGGAAAACCCTCCTTATCATGGGCCATATATGGCCCTCTTCGCCGGGCAGGCTCACTTCCCGGCGCGTTCCTTCTTCCGGCTGCTCCGCTCCGGCTCCGGCGTATGCTGGGCCAGGATGTCCAGCACCCGCTGACAGGCCAGACGATCCGCATAGCTGCGCAGGGCCAGATCCAGGGCCAGACGGGGCAGGTCTTCCTCCTCCCCCTCTTCGGGCAGGCTCTGGGCGGTCTCACTCAGCGCAGCGTCCAGCTGCCGGCAGAAGTAGGCATAGAGCTCCTCTGTGGTGCGCTTGCGCTCGGTACCCGCGGCGATGAGACGGTTGGTCTCCTTCACGGAGAGCACCTGCTTGAGCACACAGATAGCAGTCAGATACCCCAGATGGGTGCGGGAATAGCGCTTTCCCTCCGCCCTTGGAAGCAGGCCGTCCTTGATGTAGTTGTTTACCATGGCGGAGGTCAGCAGTTCCCCATCCCCGTAGTGGATGAGCTGCCGGGGCAGATAGGAGACCACCTGATCCATATACAGTCCGATGTCGGGAAAGCTCTCCCAGTCCACCGGCCGCTGCTCCTGCATCCGCGCTTTGAGTTCCTTGAGTTCCTCCATCGAGTATCCTCCTTGCCCGCTTTCTTCCGGAGTATTGTCTTTTATTCTATCACATTTTCCACAGGAAAGCAAAGGGCGCTTTCCCCGCATATTATGCCGCTTTCCGTCACATAACACGACTCACTTTACCTGGAGAAAAAGCCCGGCCCATCTCTCCGGAAGGGCCGGGCGCTGTGTCCTTATCCGTTGGAGCTTACGCTCTCCAGATACTCGTCATAGGTCATCTTCCGGTCGATGAGCTTGCCCTCGGCCGTGAAGTCAAAGATCCGGTTGGCCACGGTCTGCACCAGCTGGTGGTCGTGGGAGGAGAAGAGCACATTGCACTTCACCGCCTCCAGACCGTTGTTGACCGCGGTGATGGACTCCAGGTCCAGATGGTTGGTGGGCTGGTCCAGCAGCAGCACATTGGCCCCAGAGAGCATCATCTTGGAGAGCATGCACCGCACCTTCTCGCCGCCCGAGAGGACCTTCACGCTCTTATACACGTCGTCGCCCGAGAAGAGCATCCGGCCCAGGAAGCCGCGCAGATAGCTCTCGTGGGGGTCGGGGGAGAACTCCCGCAGCCACTCCACCAGGTTCTCGTCGTGCCCCTCGAAGAAGGCGGTGTTGTCCTTGGGGAAGTAGGAGAAGGTGGCGGTCTGGCCCCACTTCACGGTGCCCTCGTCGGGCTCCATCTCGCCGGTGAGGATCTTGAAGAGGGCGGTGTGGGCGTTCTCATTGTCGCCCACGAATGCGATCTTGTCATCGTGCCCCACGATGAAGGAGACCTTGTCCAGCACCTTCACTCCGTCGATGGTCTTGCTCACATCGGTGACAAAGAGGATGTCCTTGCCCACCTCCCGCTCGGGGGAGAAGGCCACCCAGGGATAGCGGCGGGAAGAGGCGGGCATCTCCTCCACGGTGAGCTTGTCCAGGAGCTTGCGTCGGGCCGTGGCCTGCTTGGACTTGGACTTGTTGGCGGAGAAGCGGGCGATAAAGTCCTGCAGTTCCTTGATCTTCTCCTCATTGCGCTTGTTCTGGTTCTTGATGAGGGCCTGCACCAGCTGGGAGGACTCATACCAGAAGTCGTAGTTGCCCACGTAGAGCCTGATCTTGTTGTAATCGATGTCCACGATGTGGGTGCAGATGGTGTTGAGGAAGTGGCGGTCATGGGAGACCACGATGACGGTCCCCTCGAAGTCCAGCAGGAAGTCCTCCAGCCAGTTGACCGCGTTGATGTCCAGGTTGTTGGTGGGCTCGTCCAGCAGCAGGATGTCGGGGTTGCCGAAGAGCGCCTGGGCCAGCAGGACCTTCACCTTGAGGCGGGCGTCCAGGGTGGCCATGTCGTTGTAGTGGAGCTCGGTGCCGATGCCCAGTCCCTGGAGGATGCGGGAGGCGTCGCTCTCGGCCTCCCAGCCGCCCAGCTCGGCATACTCCTCCTCCAGCTCACAGGCGCGGATGCCGTCTTCCTCGGTCATCTCCTCCTTGGCATAGAGGGCTTCCTTCTCCTTGCCGATGTCATAGAGGCGCTGGTTGCCCATGATGACGGTGTCCATGACATTGTAGGCGTCATAGGCGTTCTGGTTCTGCTTGAGGACCGACATGCGGGTCTTGGGCAGGATGGAGACCTCACCCTTGGTGGGCTCCAGCTCGCCGGAGAGGATCTTCAGGAAGGTGGACTTGCCCGCGCCGTTGGCGCCGATGATGCCATAGCAGTTCCCCTTGGTGAACTGAAGATCCACATGGCTGAACAGGGGCTGACCGCTGTACTGAAGGGTCAAATCAGAAACGGTGATCATTGTTTCGCTCCTTATCTGTCACAAAAAGTAATCATAATCTTGTCTATGATACCATATCCCATGCCAAAATGGTAGAGAAAAAAGGACGAAAGAGACGGTTCTTTCCCTGCCCTTTTCCACATCCGCGCAAAAACAGGCCCGGAGGCAAAACCTCCGGGCCAATGCAGCAGTTTTTACTTTTCCACGGTGGACAGAGCAAAGGTAATGTGATCGGTGGGCTTGTTAATCATCGTACCACCGCGGGTAAACGCAAAGGTATAAGTGCCGTCTCCGTTATCCGTGAATTCGTTGGAACCGTCAGAGCAGTTCAGAACCAGGGTCTTGCCGTCCGCCACCTGAACCGTAAAGGTGATCGTCTTTTCCCCCCAGAGATAATCACTATAGGACATCCGGATGGTCTCGTTCACGTCGACATTTACGCCCTCGCGCTTGTCCTCGATTCCATAAGTGACAGAGAGCACCCCGTCGTCCTTGCTCTCATAGGTAAAATAGGCATGGTCTTCTTCAAAAACCGCTTCCTTTTTGACCAGGTCAATCGCAGCGCCATCCACGCCGACGGTTACGTCATGGTCGCCGCCGATCATCTTGTAGCCGCTCAGACGGTTATTCTCCGCCAGCCACGCCTCGTTGATGGTCGTGCCATAGGGGACCATTACATTGTCAGTTTTGCTCTCCAGCGTGCCGCCATTGACTCCATTGTTGTTGTTCACATAGTAGTTAATGGTAACAGGATATTCATTCACCGTAAACTCAGGGGTCACCGTGATATTCTTGTTCTCATCGGCATACTTCAGCATATCAGCAGTGAATGTATCGGGCATCGCAGTTGTTTCATTCAGCATCCAGCGGCTGAAGGTATACCCCTCTTTTTCGGGAACAATGCTGGTGAACAGCGGCTCGTCCAGCGCGGCGGTGATGAAGCCCAGCTCGTTTCCATCCTCATTCGCGAAGGTGATCGTATACATGGTCTTGTCAGTCACCAGATCGAAGGAGACATCCTTCCCATAGCACCAGGCCTCAGCACCCTTATCGGTGAAGGAGAAGGTATAGGTGTTGCCACCGTCATACCGGAAATCGTCCTCCACCACATTGGTGCCGCTCAGGCCCACCAACTCATAGCCGGGCTCGGTGGTGACGGTGAAGGTGGTCACATTGGTGTAGCTGTCCCGCCACACGATGGTACCGGTCTGGGTGGTGATGGTCTGACCAGCCTCTACCGTACCGCTGAAGGTACCGTTGGTGTCGGACGCCTCCACTTTAGCGATACCGCCGTTGTCCCCTCCATAGGTGAAATTATAGTTGGCGGGGGCTCCATCCTTCCAGCTCAGGGCAGATGCGGCAGGCGCCATGACCGCCACAGCCAGAGTCAGGGCCGCAGCCCGCTTGAGTGTCTGTTTCTTCATTGCGTTTCTCTCCTTTTGTCAATTGATCCCCGGCCGCCTCCCAGGTATGGCTGGCCGGACGTTTGAAGTATGGCACACAGCGGTTACAAGTCGGTTACATTATTGAAGTTTTATGTGAATTTATATTATTTCCCGTTTCTGACATTTTTTCTCCCCTCAGACTCTTCTATATTTGTCTAATTTCCCATCTATCATCCCGCATCGCGCTTCCGGATAGGATCTGCTTATCCGAAAAACGTCTTTCTTTTTACACTGCAGCTCATATTCTGCTATAATAAATAAAAACTCCCTGTTATCCATTCTGTTCTCTGATAAGGAGGCCCCTCTATGAGCCTGTTCCGCTGCCCCATCTGCTCCGCTCCCCTCACCCGTGGGGAGCGTACCTATACCTGTCCCAACGGCCACAGCTACGACATTTCCAAGGAGGGCTATGTCCATCTCCTGCCCCCCAACCAAATGCACTCCAAGACCCCCGGAGATGACAAAGCCATGGTGACCGCCCGCAACCGCTTCCTCTCGGCGGGATACTACCAGCCGCTGCGCACCGCCCTGGAGGAACTGGCCCTCCGCTACGCCCCAGCCCCCTGCGCCGTGGTGGACTCGGGCTGTGGGGAGGGGTACTACACTGCCGGGATCGCCCAGGCCCTGCGGGAGGCGGGCCGTTCCCCCGCAGTGGCCGGGATCGACATCTCCAAATTTGCCCTCCGGTGGGCCGCCAAACGGGACCGGGAGACCGAATTCGCCGTAGGCTCCGCCTACCGCCTGCCGGTGGCGGACGGCTGTGCCCATTTGCTGGTCAACTGCTTTTCCCCTCTGGCCGCGGAGGAGTTCCACCGGGTCCTGAAGCCCGGCGGCGTGTTCCTCTATGTGGTGCCCGCGCCGGAGCACCTGTGGGAGCTCAAGGAGGTCCTCTACGACACGCCCTACCCCAACCCGGATGAGACCATCCCCTACGAGGGCTTTCAGCTCCTGGAGGTGGTCCCGGTGGAGACCATGCTCCATATCGAAAACCCGGAGGATCTCCAGGCCCTCTTCCAAATGACTCCCTACTGCTGGAAGACCCCAAAGGCCGGGGTGGAGCGGCTCCGCGCGCTGTCCCAGCTGGAGGTCCGCGCCGGCTTCCGCATCCACGTGTTCCGCCGGGATATGGCATAAAAAAGATTGGCGCGGCCCATGGGCCGCGCCGCAGTCTGTCAATAAAGTGTATTTCTGTGATTTATGCTGCAAGAGCCTCGCAGAGTTCCGCCGTCCGCAGACGGCGGAAGAGGGTCCAATCGTGTTTTCCGGCGGCGTGTACGTCGGGAAACACTCCTCTCAGGCCGCAAGTGTGCGAGCGCAAGCGAGTGCGCGCCGCGGCCTGCATCCCCCTCTCAAAAATGCTTGCATTTTTGAGAAATTTATAGCAGGATAACCCCCGCGTCCTGACACGCCGCGATGGTCTCTCCGTCCCACACGCTCGCCTGCACCTCGCCGATATGGGCCTTGTTCCCACCCGGCATTCATGCCGGGCGGGTCCCATTTTCCTTCCTCGGGGCGAGTGAATCGCCCCTGCGGCAAGGTTTTGCCAAGGCAAAACACTTGGTCTGGGCAAGGCCCATCCCGGCTTTACAGCAGGATGACCCCTGCGTCCTGGCACGCCGCGATGGTCTCTCCGTCCCACACGCTCGCCTGCACCTCGCCGATATGGGCCTTGCCCAGGAGCAGCATGCACAGACGGGACTGGCCAATGCCGCCGCCGATGGTCAGAGGAAGCTTGCCCTCCAGCAGGAGCTTGTGGAAAGTGAGGGAGCGCCGCTCATCGCAGCCGGCGGTGGTGAGCTGCTGGTCCAGCACCTCGGGGCTCACCCGGATGCCCATGGAGGAGACCTCAAAGGCCTTCTGCAGCACCGGGTTCCACAGCAGAATGTCGCCGTTGAGGTTCCAGTCGTCATAGTCGGGAGCACGGCCGTCGTGGGGCTTACCCGACTTGAGCGCGCCGCCGATCTGCATGAGGAAGGTGGTGGGATGATCCTTCACCCAGGCGTTCTCCCGCTCCTTGGGGGAGAGGTTGGGCCAGCGGTCCTCCAGCTCCTGGGTGGTGACAAAGCTCACCTCCGGGCACAGGGCAGGCAGCGCAGTGAGCCGGGGGTAGACCGAGCGCAGGGTGGTCTGGGTCTCACACATGGCCTTGACGATGGTGCGTACGGTCTGCTTCAGATACTCCACGTTCCGGTCCCGGGGGGCGATAACCTTCTCCCAGTCCCACTGATCCACATAGACCGAGTGCAGGTTATCCAGCTCTTCGTCCCGCCGGATGGCGTTCATGTCGGTGTAGAGTCCCTCTCCCACCGAGAACTGATACCGGTAGAGGGCCATACGCTTCCACTTGGCCAGAGAGTGGACCACCTGGGCGTCCCGGCCCGCGGAGGGGATGTCAAAGGTGACGGCCCGCTCCACACCGTTCAGGTCGTCGTTCAGGCCGGTGGCCGCCTCGACAAACAGTGGGGCGGAGACCCGCATCAGATTGAGCGCGCCTCCCAGTGCGTCCTCAAAAAAGCGCTTGAGAAGGCCGATGGCCTTCTGGGTATCATACAGGTTGAGGCAGGGAGCATAGCCCGCCGGGATGACGGTCTTTTCCATACGAACATCTCCTTTTATCCATCGGGACACGGGATACCATCCTACGTTTCTCGATTTAATATACTAACGCATTATAACCCACAGCACCCCACCTTGCAAGAGTGGACACAGGAAATTGCAGCAAACTTTTTCCCCACTCCCCACGTCTAATGGATAGTCACACAAAACCAGAAGGGAAGTAGAAAATGCCGCGCAGAGGTCACACATATCGCTCGTACGCACCCAGATGCCTGGGGGCGTTGGCTTTGTGCGCCTTTTTTCTGACCCTTGCCGGGAGTTTTGCGGTGGTTTCCCGCACGCTGGCCGCTGCGGCCTCTCACCCTTCTCCCCCATATGACAGCCGGTCGATTCCTGCGGCGGCCCCCTCGCCCTCTCTTTCCGCCCCGCCGACTGCTTCGGCCCCGCCTGCCACACTCCCGCCGGTCCCTTCCCCCACGGCCACCCCTGCGCCCCCCGCCTATGACTATGCCATGCCGGTACCGGCCTCCCAGGCTGTTTCTCTGGACTGGTTTTCCGATGCCGCCTTTCTGGGAGATTCCCGGACCGAGGGCCTGCTTCTCTATACCAAGGTGCGGCCGGCCGGCCGCCTGGCCTATCGGGGCATGAACCTCCAGACGGCCCGGAGTAAAGCCTTCCTTCCCAGCCATGGGAAGCGCCTGAGCGCGTTGGAGGCCCTTCAGGAGCAGCGCTTTTCCAAGCTCTATCTAGGCCTTGGGCTCAACGATCTGGGCTGGCGCAGTCCGGAGGGGTTTTACCTCCAGTATGCCCAGCTGATCGATCAGATCCGGCAGCTCCAGCCACAGGCCCAGATCTATCTTCAGACCCTGCTCCCGGTGACCAGCCGGAAATCGAATGAGGGCATTTTCACCAACGCAAAAATCACCGCTTATAACCAGAAGCTTCAGCTTCTGGCCCAGCAGAAGGAGCTCTTTCTGCTGGATATCTGGTCCCAGTTTGCCGATGCATCCGGTACGCTGCCCGCCCAGGAGAGCAGCGACGGGATCCATCTCTTCCCCAACGCCTATGAGAAATGGCTCTCTTACCTCCAGACCCACACCGTAGCCTTCGATAGCGGGAAGGAGGGAGCGCCATGAGTTCCGCTTTGGATCGCCGCGCCGTTCTCACCGAGTATATCCTGTCCCATCAGGCCGACTTCTACCGTCTGGCCTACAGCTATGTCAAGGATCGGGATGCCGCATTGGATGTGGTGCAGGAGAGTATCGTCAAAGCCCTCAGCAAGGCCGACTCCCTGCGGGAGCCCGCCTATGTCAAAACCTGGTTCTACCGCATTCTGGTCAATGAGAGCATCACCTGGTTCCGTCAGGGGAAACGGTTGGTCCCGCTGGAGGATCAGTTGGAACAGGAAGCCGCACCCGAATGCGATCCCGGCGCCCGGCTGGATCTCTACGACGCCATAGAAAAGCTCAGCGAAAAGGAGCGGACGGTCATCCGCCTGCGCTTTTTTGAAGATCTGAAGCTGGAGGAGATCGCCCGGGTCACCGGTGCAAATCTCAACACGGTCAAGTCCCGGCTCTACAAGGGACTCAAACATCTGAAAGAATGGACCGAGGAGGATGATATGGATGCATGAGCATTGGAAGGAAGCCAAGGAGCGCTACGAGGCCATTGAGATCCCGGAAGACCTCTCCTTTGCGACGGAGTCTGCGGTACGCCGGGGCAATCGCCGGTATCTGCGCCGCCGGACCCTTCGGAGGGGATGGGGCGCCGGTCTGGCCGCCTGCGCCTGCTTCTGCCTGCTGGTCAACGGCAGCCCTGCCTTTGCCAGCGCCGTGTCCTCTCTCCCTGTTCTGGGAGACCTGGCCCGGATCGTCACGGTGGAGCAGTATCAGATCAACGACCGGGAACATCTCATCGATGTCCGTCTCCCCGCACTGACCGACACCGGCAATACCGATCTGGAACAGCGCATCAATACCAAGATCCGCACCCGCATTGACCAGGTCCTGGAGGAGGCAGAGGAGCGTGCCCGGGAGACCCGGGACGCCTTTGTGGCCACCGGCGGCCGGGCCGAGGATTTTACCCCCATTATCATCGATGTGGACTATGAGGTAAAATGCTCCAACCAGCAGTATCTGTCCTTCGTGATCTACAAGACGGAAACCCTGGCCAGTGCCTATACGGAGATCTATACCTACAACCTGGATCTGACTACCGGGACCGAGCTCACCCTTCCCGGTCTTCTGGGCCCTGACTGGAAGGAACGGTGTGACCAAGTGATCCGCGACGAGATGGCCCGCCGCACCGCGGAGGAGGATGCGGTCTATTTCACCCAGGATCAGGGCGGCTTCTCCGGCGTGACCGATGACCAGGCCTTCTATCTGGATGCCGACGGAAATCCGGTCCTCTTCTTTGAGAAATATGAGATTGCCCCCGGTTATATGGGGATCCAATCCTTCTCCGTCCCCCTCCCCTAAACGGATCTGCTCCGGGCCGGCACAGGCCGGTCCGGAGCAGACAAAAAAAATCCAAAGTTTTTTGAAAAAACCAGTTGACAAATGGAAGGTTTTCGTCTATACTAAGTCCTGCCCTGTTTCGAGGGGCTGCTGAAAAGGCGGTATAGCTCAGTTGGCTAGAGCATGCGGTTCATACCCGCAGTGTCCCCGGTTCGAATCCAGGTACCGCTACCACAGGTCTGTTTCAGACCTTCGCTTGGCGCGTTGGTCAAGCGGTTAAGACACCGCCCTTTCACGGCGGTAACACGGGTTCGATTCCCGTACGCGTCACCACGACGGGAGAGGAATCGCTCCCGCCAATTGGAGGCTTAGCTCAGCTGGTTAGAGCGCCTGCTTCACACGCAGGAGGTCACTGGTTCGAGTCCAGTAGTCTCCACCATGAATGTCCCAGGACCACACGGTTCTGGGACATTTTCTTTTATCCGCCGAGGAAAGGGGCCTGACTGACATGAAGTGGAACACAGAGGCATTGGACCGTTTTCTGGAAGAAAAAATTGCTGAGCGCAAGCTCCCCGGTGTGGCGGTCTGTATCCGCGGACCGGAGGGCGTACTCTTCTCCAAGGGTTACGGCCACCGGGACGGAGCGGGTCTCCTCCCCGTGGACGGCGACACCATCTTCGGCGTGGCCTCCATGAGCAAATCCATGACTGCCCTGGCCCTGGCCATGCTGGAGGAGGAGGGGAAGCTCTCTCTGGAGGACCCGGTGGTCCGCTATTTTCCCACCTTCCAGGTGCCCGGCAACGCCCGGGATGAGGTGACCCTCCGGCACCTGGCCATGCACACCTCCGGCATCCCGCCCATGGAGCCGCTGGAGTGGTCCATTGCCATGAATACCCCCGGCCGCGACAGCAAGTGGGCCCGCACCCTCCAGGCCTCGGCCCCCAATGCCATGTCTACCATCCAGGAGGTCATCGACTACATCGCCCAGGGCCGCTACCCCACCCTGGGCGCGCCGGGTGAGATCATGAGCTACTCCAACGAGGGCTATGCCATCCTCTCCTATGTGGTGGACCAGGCCGCCGGCATCCCGCTGGAGCAGTTTTTGCAGGAGCGGGTCTTCCGCCCCCTGGGCATGGAGCGCTCGGTGATGGACATCGCGGGCGAGGAGGCCAAGGTCCTGGCCAAGGGAAACATCTCCGCCCTCTTTGACCTGGATGACGATGGCCAGCTCTACTGGGATGAGGTGTGGTCCGCCCTGCCTCCCTTCCGGGGGAGCGCCTGCGTCCGCTCCACTGCCCACGACATGGCCCGGTATTATCAGTGCCTCTCCAACGGCGGCGTGTTGGACGGGGTGCAGTGCCTCCCCGCCGGGGCGGTGGAGAAGCTGGCCGGACCGGCCTTCCCCACCCAGGAGAAGGCCTTCTACTGCCTGGGCCTCAACAAGCGCCTTCTGGACGGGCATGTGTACTGCGAGCACTCAGGCGGCCTCCACGGGGTCTCCTCCGAGGGCGGCTACCTGCAAGGGGAGAACTATGGCTTTGCGGTGCTGTGCAACCAGGGTGAGGTGGATGTGACCGACCTCCTGTGGGCCCTCTACAACGCGGTGACCGACCGGCCGCTGGAGGCCGACCACCGCTGGCTCCACCCCGCCGGCGGGACCTTCTCCCAGCCGGAGCTCCTCACCGGGCACTATGTCTGCCATGAGGGAGTGCCGGTCCACTGGACGGTCTCCTACCAGGACGGAGCACTCTCGGTGGACCAGGATGGAACCAAGCGCCGGCTGCTCTGGTGCGGCGGCACCTGGTTCCAGCAGCTGGATGAGGAGGGTCAGGTAGTGGGCCGCTGCCGCTTCCACATCCGCAACGGACAGGCCTGGGGCGTCCAGGTCTACACCCGCGTCTACCAGCGGGAAGATTATGAAAAGGAGACTCAGCTGTGAGAGAACCAAAACAATCCGCGCCCCTGACCTGGACCGTGGAGGAGGACGGCGTCCTGCTCCCCTTCCTGCTCTCCCATGTGAAGGGCAAGTCCCGCAACAACATCAAATCCATGCTCTCCTCCGGACAGTTCCGGGTGAACGGAAAGGTATTCACCCGCTTTGACCACCCTCTGGCTCCCGGCGACCGGGTGAGTCTCGCCCCCAAGCAGGCCCGGGAGGAGGTTCCCGCCCTCCCCTTCCCGGTGCTCTATGAGGACAAGGACATCATCGTCATTGACAAGCCCGCCGGACTCCTCACCATCGCCAACGAGAAGGAAAAGATCCGCACCGCCTACCACATCCTCACCGACTACATGCGGGAAAAGGAGAAGAACGGCCGGGTCTTTATCGTCCACCGCCTGGACCGGGACACCTCCGGCGTGGTGCTCTTTGCCAAAAACGAGGAGACCAAGCTGGCCTTCCAGGAGGACTGGGAGGGCCGGGTCCGCCGCCGGGGCTACCGTGCCCTGGTGGAGGGGGTGCCCGACGAGTCCGAGGGACGCATCCGCTCCTTCCTGCGGGAGACCCGCACCCATCTGGTCTACTCCGGCGCGCCGGGGCGGGACGCCAAGGAGGCCATCACCCGCTACCGGGTCCTCTGCTCCGGGGGCGGCTATGCCCTTTTGGAGGTAGACCTGGAGACCGGCCGCAAGAACCAGATCCGCGTCCACATGTCCGACCTGGGCCATCCCATCGCCGGAGACCGGCAGTATGGGGCCCAGAGCCGCCCGCTGGGCCGTCTGTGCCTCCACGCCCATGAACTCACCCTGGTGGACCCCCGCACCGGCGAGGAGCGCACCTTCTCCGCCAAAGAGCCGGCCGCTTTCCGCCGTCTGTGCCGGAGTGGAAGCGGGGAGGGCCGGAGATGAGTCCTGCCATCCGTCTGGAGCCCCTCACCCCGGCCGACGGGCCCTACTTCTATGAGCTGGGCTCCGATCCCCAGGTGGCCCGGTACATGCGCTTCTCTCCCCTCACCGATCCCGCCCAGGGGGACGAGCTGGCCCAGTCCTACACCACGGGGGGCAACCTGGCCTGGCGCATTGTGGATGCTGTGAGCGGCCGCTCCGCGGGGGTGGCCGCCCTCAAACTGGGGGACCATGAGGACACCCGCCGCTCGGTCTCCCTCTTCCTGGCCCGGGACGCCTGGGGACAGGGATACGGCGCGGCCGCCGTGCGCGCCCTCCAGGCGCAGGCGGTGGAGCTGGGATTTTCCACACTGGCGGGATTCATTGTGGAAGAAAACACCGCCTCCCGCCGTCTGGCTGAGAAATGCGGCTTCACCCTGGAGGAAATCCTCCACTTTCCCCATATCAAGCCGGGGCTGTGTCTCTACGGCTGGAGGGCTTGACAGCCGCCCCGTTCGGGAGTATACTGACACACCGAGGGAATGAAGTTCTCCCTGGCCCGCCCGTCGGGTAAAACCGCCATTACGGCTGATGACTTCTGCCAAGCGCAGGAGGCATCAGCCTTTTTTGCGCTCCAAATTCTGGAAAGGACGGTATTCTCATGCTGACAAGTCTCGCGCTCATCCTGCTTCTGGGGTTCTTCGGCTCGGCCGTGGCCCAGAAGCTCCACCTGCCCGGTCTGCTGGGCATGCTCCTGGTGGGCATCCTGCTGGGGCCCTCCCAGCTGAACCTGCTCTCCTCCTCTATGCTCTCCATTTCTGCCGATCTGCGGCAGCTGGCCCTCATCATCATTCTCACCCGGGCGGGCCTCTCCCTGGATCTGGCCGATCTGAAACGGGTGGGCCGTCCCGCCCTTCTCATGTGCTTTGTCCCTGCCTGCTTTGAGATCTTCGGCATAGTGCTGCTGGCTCCCCGGCTGCTGGGCATCTCCACGCTGGACGCCGCCATCATGGGCGCGGTGGTGGCCGCCGTATCCCCGGCGGTCATCGTTCCCCGGATGATCCGCCTGATGGACGAGGGCTGGGGCGCAGAAAAGAGCATCCCCCAGCTGATTCTGGCCGGCGCTTCGGTGGATGATGTCTTCGTCATCGTGCTCTTCACCGCCTTTACCGGCATGGCACAGGGCGGCAGCTTCTCCCCCGTCGCGCTCCTCTCCGTGCCGGTCTCCATCGTGTTGGGGCTGGCCGCCGGACTGGGGCTTGGCACGGGGCTTGCCCGCTGGCTGGACCGCCCCACCCTGCGTCTGCCGGTGCAGGTGCTGCTCCTGCTCTCCCTGGCCTTCCTGCTGGTAGAGGGCGAAAACCGACTGGAAGGGCTCATCCCCTTCTCCGGCCTTCTGGCCGTCATGGGGACCGGCATCGGCCTCCAGCGCCGTTCCAAGGCGTGCGCCAAGGCCCTCTCGGGCGCTTTTTCCACCCTCTGGGTGGGAGCCGAGGTCATCCTGTTCGTCCTGGTAGGCGCCGAGGTGGACGTCCGCTATGCTGCCGCGGCCGGCGCTATGGCGGTGATCACCGTTCTGGGCGCCCTTTGCTTCCGGGCGGTGGGGGTCTGTGTGTGCCTGCTGGGGTCCGGCTTCTCGCCCCGTGAGAAGCTCTTCTGCATTCTCTCCTACCTGCCCAAGGCCACGGTCCAGGCCGCCATTGGAGGCGTACCGCTGGCCATGGGTCTGGGCTGCGGGGAAATCGTGCTCACCGTGGCGGTCATCGCCATCCTGGTCACCGCCCCTCTGGGCGCGCTGGGAATCGAGCTGAGCTACCGCACCCTGCTCTCCCGAAATGGAGTTTCTGACGCACCGGAGGAGCTCCCGCCCGAGCCTACTCTGTAAGATAGACTCCACAGGAATAAAAAAGTCCGGCGCCGCATATGCGGCGCCGGACTTTTTCGTATCGTCAGGAGTTGCGCTCGTAGAGCTTCAAAAGACCGATCAGGAGCAGGTTCTCGTCATAGTGGATCCCATGCTTGCAGAAGGGGAGCACCACGCCCATCAGGCCGCCGGTGGCCACCACGGTCACCTTCTCGCCCAGCTCTTCCTCCACCCGGTCCACCAGTCCGTCCAGCATGGCGGCGTTGGAGTAAATGGCGCCTGCCTTCATGCAGTCCACGGTGTTTTTGCCGATGAGGTGCTCGGGCGGCTCCTCCAGATTGATGAAGGGGAGCTGTGCGGCCCGCCCGGAGAGTGCGTCCATCGAGAGGCGCAGCCCGGGAATGATCACACCGCCGATGTAGCTGCCCTCCCGGTCCAGCACCGACATGGTGGTGGCCGTTCCCATATCAAAGATGACCAGCGGGGGCTGATAGAGGGAGAGGGCGGCCGCCGCATCCACCAGCAGATCGGCACCCACCTGCCCGGGAATGTCCATCTTGATCTGGATGCCGCCCAGGTCCAGACGGTTGCTCACCACCAGGAAGGTCTTGCCGGTCAGGCGTTCCATGGCCTTGCCCAGCACATAGCGGAGCTCCGGCACCACGCTGGAGATGATTCCGCCCTCCACGCCGGAGAGATCCACCTCTTTCTCCGCCAGCAGTCCCCGGAGCAGGAGGACGTATTCGTCCACCGTCTTGTTTCGGTCGCTCTGCATCCGCAGACTAAAGCGGAGGGTGCTTCCTTCAAAGCCGCCGACCACCGTATTGGTATTGCCCACATCCAGTGCCAAGATCATGTATCCCGTTCTCCTTCTCTCTTACATCGTATCCCGCTTCAGGGCCTTCTGCAGGGGCAGCGCCACGGCGGGCACCAGTACGGCGGCAGCCACCGCCTCAGGCACACCGTTGACGGCCACCACGCCCATGATGACGCCGATCACTTCATTGACCGGCAGATTGTAGGCCGTGGCATAGGCCTGACGGAACACCAGACCGATGGTACCCATGACCAGGATGGTATTGGTAAAGGCGCCCGCTACCGCGGCCACCGCCGCCTCCACGGTGCGCGCCCCCGCCTTGCGGCCCAGCAGCTTATGCAGCAGGGTATAGACGCCCCAGGCCACCGGCCCGATGAGCATCCGGGGCACCATGGAGATAAAAAGGGCCCACACGCTTCCGTGCTGGGTACCGGGCACCGGAATGAGGGGCGAAAACGCAAAGGACAGCACGCCGGGCACCATGGTATTCTTCACCAGGCTGGTCAGGCCAAACACGGCGCCCAGGAAGGCGCCCTGCCGGGGCCCCAGTACAATGGCCCCGATGATGACCGGGACATGGAGAATGGTGGCCTTGATGAGAGGCAGGTCGATGAGCCCGATGGGGGTTGCGGCCATGAGCAGGACGATGGCGGTAAACAGGGCGAGTACCACCATGTCCCTCACCGCTGCACTGCGGGCCGTGCGGTTGGGAGCTGCTTGCATACGTACATTCAATTGTAAAACCTCCTGCTGCCGTTCTCCTCCTGGGGAGATACAGCGCAAATTTTGTTGTGCCCGGGGCTCCTCTGTTCTCTCCTGCCGTCCCATGTCGGGTACAGCGGATCGTTTTGGCCCAAGGCGGTTCCCATTATAGCCAATCCAGAGGCAAAATGCAAGGAATCTGCCCAAATTTATACCAGACCGTTTACACTTTGCCCGGCATTTGCTATACTATCCGGGAAGAATGGCCCTCCCGGGCAGAATCGAGGAATCCCCATGCTGAAAGGAAAAACCGTGCTGCTGGGCGTCACGGGCGGCATCGCCTGCTATAAGGCCGCGGCCCTGGCCTCCGCCCTGGTCAAGCAGCACTGCAACGTACATGTCATCATGACGAAGAACGCCACGGAGTTCATTGGCCCGCTGACCTTTGAGCATCTGACGGGCAACCGCACCGTCACCGACACCTTTGACCGCAACCACACCTATCAGGTGGAGCATGTGGCTCTGGCTGACCAGGCCGACCTGGTCCTCATCGCTCCCGCCACCGCCAATGTGCTGGCCAAGCTGGCCCACGGCATTGCCGACGACATGCTCACCACCACCGTGCTGGCCTGCGACTGTCCCAAGATTGCCGCTCCGGCCATGAACACCCGGATGTATGAAAACCCGGTGACGCAGGACAATCTGGAGACTCTGCGCCGCTACGGCTGGGAGGTCCTCACCCCCGCCGCCGGCCGTCTGGCCTGCGGCGCGGTGGGCCTTGGGAAGATGCCCGAGCCAGAGGACCTGCTGGAGAGTGTCCTCCACGCGCTGGTCCACCCCAGAGATATGGAGGGTGTGCGTCTGCTGGTCACCGCCGGCCCCACCCGGGAGAGTCTGGACCCGGTGCGCTACCTCACCAATCACTCCACCGGTACCATGGGCTATGCCATTGCCCGGGCCGCCGCCGCCCGGGGCGCCCAGGTCACGCTGGTCTCCGGCCCCACCGCGCTGAAGCCCCCGGCCTATGTGGAGACGGTGGATATCACCTCCGCCCAGGAGATGTTTGAGGCGGTCACCCTCCGCGCCGGCACTCAGGACATCATCATCAAGGCCGCCGCCGTGGCCGACTACCGCCCTGCGGTCGTGTCCGGGGACAAGATCAAAAAGTCGGCGGACGGCAGCGATCTCAACCTGGCGCTGGAGCGCACCCAGGACATCCTGGGCTGGCTGGGAGAGCACAAGGCCCCCGGTCAGTTCCTCTGCGGCTTTTCCATGGAGACCCGGGACATGGTGGAAAACTCCCGCAAAAAGCTGATCAAGAAGCACCTGGATCTGATCGTGGCCAACAACCTCAAGGAGGAGGGGGCCGGATTCGGCGGCTCCACCAACCGGGTCACCCTGCTCTCGCAGGAGGGAGAGAAGGCCCTGCCCCTGCTCTCCAAGGACCAGGTGGCCCACGCCCTGCTGGACGAGATCCTGACCATGCGCGGCAGATAACCTTCCGCACGGTTCGCAGCGATACAAAACCCCCGCCCCGGGATTTCCGGGGCGGGGGTTTTCTTGTGATATGGTCGTCTCGCTCAGCACAGCTTGGCGCCGGCGGGGATCTTGTCGTCCAGCATGATGAGGTTCAGGCGCTCCTCACCGCGCTCGGTGTGGACGGCGGAGAGCAGCATACCCTGACTCTCCTGGCCCATCATCTTGCGGGGCGGCAGATTCACGATGGCGGCCAGGGTCTTCCCGATGAGCTCCTCGGGCTTGTACCACATGGCGATGCCGGAGAGGATCTGCCGGTCGGTGCCGGTGCCGTCGTCCAGCGTGAACTTGAGGAGCTTGTTGCTCTTCTTCACCGCCTGGCAGTCCTTTACCTTGACCACCCGCAGGTCGTTCTTGCAGAAGCTGTCAAAGTCCACCGTCTCCTCCAGCAGGGGCTCAGTCTCCAGCGGGGGCAGCGCGGCACGCTTGGCCTCCTCCGCGGCCTTCTCCAGCTCGGCCAGCTCCTTCTGGATGTCGATGCGGGGGAAGAGGTTCTCGCCCCGCTCCACCCGCACATTTGCGGGGAGGGAGCCCCACTTGCCGGCACTCTCCCAGGTGGTGCATTCGGCGCAGGCGCCGATCTGCCCAAAGAGCTTGGTGCAGGAGTCGGGCATGAAGGGGCTGAGGAGCACACCGGAAATGCGCAGGCACTCCAGCAGGTTATACATGACCCGGGCCAGGCGGGGCCGGTTGGCCTCGTCCTTGGCCAGCACCCAGGGCGCGGTCTCGTCAATATACTTGTTGGCCCGGGCGATGAGCTTGAAGACCTCAGCCAGGGCATCCTGGAAGGCATAGCGCTCCATGGCCTGCTCGTACCGGTCCCGCAGCGTGGAGGCCATGGAGACGATCTCGTCGTCCAGGGCGTCGCCGGTCTGCTCCTCGGGGAGCTGACCATTCTCAAAGTACTTGCCCACCATGGACACGGTGCGGCTGAGGAGGTTGCCCAGGTCGTTGGCCAGGTCCACATTGATGGTGTTGATGAGGGACTCGTTGGAGAAGTTGCCGTCGGTGCCGAAGGGGAAGGTCCGCAGCAGGAAGAAGCGCAGGGCGTCCACTCCGTAGCGCTCGGCCAGCAGGTAAGGGTCCACCACATTGCCCTTGGACTTGCTCATCTTGCCGCCGTCCAGCAGGAGCCAGCCGTGGCCGTAGACCTTCTTGGGCAGGGGCTCACCCAGCGCCATGAGGATGGCGGGCCAGATGATGGAGTGGAAGCGGACGATCTCCTTGCCCACAAAGTGGACGTCGGCGGGCCAGTACTTCTCATAGTCCTGGTGGGCGTCGTTGTCAAAGCCCAGGGCGGTGATGTAGTTGGAGAGAGCGTCGATCCACACATAGACCACATGGCCCGGATCGAAGTCCACCGGCACGCCCCAGGAGAAGGAGGTGCGGGAGACGCACAGGTCCTCCAGACCAGGCTTGATGAAGTTGTTCACCATCTCATTGACACGGCTGCGGGGCTCCAGGAAGTCCGTGTTCTCCAGCAGGTCCAGAATGCGGTCGGCATACTTGGACAGGCGGAAGAAATAGGCCTCCTCCTGGGCGTCCACCACCTCGCGGCCGCAGTCGGGGCACTTGCCGTCCACCAGCTGGGTCTCGGTCCAGAAGGACTCGCAGGGCTTGCAGTACTTGCCCTCATACTTGCCCTTATAAATGTCCCCCTGCTCATAGAGCTTTTTGAAGATCTTCTGCACGGCCTGCTCGTGATAGCCGTCGGTGGTGCGGATGAAGCGGTCGTTGGAGATGTTCATCAGCTTCCACAGGTCCAGTACGCCGCGGGGCCCCTCCACGATGTTGTCCACGAATTCCTTGGGGGAGACACCGGCCTCCTTGGCCTTGTCCTCGATCTTCTGGCCGTGCTCATCGGTTCCGGTGAGGAACATCACATCGTAGCCCTGGAGGCGCTTATAGCGGGCCATGGCATCGGTGGCCACGGTGCAGTAGGTGTGGCCGATGTGAAGCTTGTCCGACGGATAGTAGATCGGGGTCGTGATATAAAATGTGTTCTTATCCTTCATTGGGGGTCTCCTCCGTTTCTTCTGTATCACCCGCACCCTTCTTCTCCCGGGGTTTTCCCGTCTTGGAGAGGAGGACGGCAGACATGGTCAAGGGGTAGAGAATGCCGAATCCATACAGCGCCATCGTGGCCCAGTCATGGGCGTCGGCCAGCGTGGTCATGGAAAAATAGACAGCCAGCAGGGAAAAGCACAGGGCCCGGCCAGCCTTGGAAGTCTCAAAGGCAAAACTGGAGAGATAATATACCGACAGCAGGACGCAGATGATGGCCAGCAGCTCATAGATATAGTCCTGGATCACCGGGTCGGCAGCCCGGTTCTGATAGGCCGCGATGAGCCACACACAGCACAGATAAGCGGGCATGAGCACCAGGGAGCTGTATTTCCCCGTGGGCTCCCCCCGGTAAGCGTTGCGTCCGGTCACCAGGACACAGATCCCCGCCGCCGCGCTCAGCGCCGCCATCAGAATGGGCAGCAGCATGGTCAGCGCCGGATTTCCTCCGCTGCCCTGGGCGGCCAGAGCGGCTGCCTCACGGTAGGCCGTGGGGATTCCCGTCAGTTTCAGTGCCGCCGCCCCCAGCAGGAAGAAAGCCGAGAGGACCACCGCCCCCATAAAGAGCGAACAGTCCTTGGCGGCAAAGGCCGTGTCATAATCCCCATAATCGACGTTACGCCGGCTCCATCCCAGCAGTGCACACAGGATCCCTACTATGGCCGAAAGGGCGATCAGGGCCAGTGTGGACGGCATACCGGGCGTCACAAGCCCTGTCTCCTCAAAGGCGGTGGCCAGCTCCCAGCGGCGCAGCGCAAAGCCCACGCCGCCCAGAAGGACCGCCAGCGCAGGATATACGATTTTTTTCTGCATGTCAGGCTCCTTTCCGAAGCATTCCAGCCTATGTCTATGGAAATATCCTCGAGTTTATAAGTATATCATATTCTCCCACAAAAAGCACGGGGTAGCGCACTTTTTTGTGGAAGGACTCCGGGTGGGCTCTCCCTTGCCAGTTTCCCCTCCCCGTTTTATAATAAAGGCTGTTACTCAGGCGCATGTTGAAATAGGAGGTCTCCCATGTCAGAACAGCGCTATACCCGTCTGAAACTTCGTATGCTGCTGGTGGTGGTGGCGGGCGCCGCTGTGGCCAGCGCCGTAGGGCTCTTTCTGGAGGATGTGCTGATCGACGGCTTTCTCCAGGACCCCTTTGCCCAGCTCTTTGTCTGGATCGCCACCCACCTGTTTGGGCAGAGCACCGCCGCATCTCTGGACGCATATCAGCTGTACATCCGCAATCATAAGCGGGAGTGGGTCATGCTCTTCCTGTTTTTATTGATGCTTGTGGCTTTTTATCTGGCCATGGGACGCTTTACCCGCTGGCTGGACCAGATCCGCTCCGCCACGGCCCGGATCGCCGACCTCTCCGACCAGGAGGTCTCCCTTCCCAAGGAGCTCGCTCCCCTGGAGAAGGACCTCAACGCCATCCGGCAGCAGCTTCAGGCCCGGGAGGCCTGTGCCAAAGCGGTGGAACAGCGCCGGCAGGATCTGATCTCCTTTCTGGCCCACGATCTCAAGACTCCCCTTACCTCCGTGGTGGGCTACCTCACCCTGCTCCACGACGATCCCCATCTGACCCCGGAGCAGCGGAGCAAATTCACCGGTATCGCCCTGGAAAAGGCCCAGCGGCTGGAGGAGCTGCTGGGGGAATTCTTTGACATCACCCGCATGGATCTGGGGGCCGACCCCGACTCCATGGTCCCCATTCAGCTCACCATGCTCCTGGAGCAGATCGCCGATGAATTTTACCCCATTTTCGCGGAGAAAGAACTCCGGTGCACAACGGAGATCGAGCACCACCTTGTGGTGCTCGGTGATCCGGACAAGCTTGTCCGGGTTTTTGACAACGTCCTGCGCAACGCGGTCAATTACAGCACCCCCGGCGGGGAGGTCCGCATCTCTGCCCTGCGGGACGGCCAACAGGTGGAGATCCACATCTCCAACGAGGGGCTGGAGATCCCGGAGGGGGAGCTGGCAAATATTTTCCAGAAATTTTACCGGCTGGACGCCGCCCGCTCCACCCGGACGGGGGGCGCGGGGCTGGGTCTGGCCATCGCCAAGGAGATCGTGGAGCGTCACGGCGGGACTATCCGGGCCGAGTCCAACGGCCGCTTTACCAGCTTTGTGATCACACTCCCCCTCTACGATGCCCCTTCCACCCAGGCATAACGGCAGAAAAGCGGCGGGCCGAATGGCCCGCCGCAGTGTATCCGAAGTGTTTTGCAGCCCAAATTACCGCTGGTCCAGCGGGACAAAGGGGCGCAGAGGAGCCACCGCCTTGTAGGCGGGACGGATGATCCGGTTGGCGCTGCCGCCCACCTCTTCCAGCCGGTGGGCACACCAGCCTACCACACGTGCCATCGCAAAGAGGGGCGTGTAGAGCTCTTCCGGGATGCCCATCATCTTATAGACAAAGCCGGAGTAGAGGTCGATGTTGGCGCATACCACTTTTTTGTCCCCCTTCACATCGGCCAGCACCGACGGGGTCAGGCGCTCCACCGCCTCGAAGAGCTGGAACTCATCCAGCATACCCTTGGTCTCGGCCAGCTCCCGGGCAAATTTCTTGAGGAGCACGGCGCGGGGATCGGACAGGGTGTAGATGGCGTGTCCCATCCCGTAAATGAGGCCGGAGCGGTCTCCCGTCTCTTTGCGCAGGATCTTTCCCAGGTAATCCTTAACCTCCTCGTCGTCCTTCCAGTCTTTCACATCGGACTCGATATACCGGAACATCTCCATGACCTTCTTGTTGGCGCCGCCGTGGCGGGGGCCCTTCAGGGAGCCTACCGCCGCCGCCACCGCCGAGTACATGTCGGTCCCGGAGGAGGAGAGTACCCGGCAGGCAAAGGCCGAGTTGTTGCCGCCGCCGTGCTCAGCGTGGAGGACCATGCACAGGTCCAGCAGGCGGGCCTCCTGCTCGGTAAAGCGGTTGTCATGGCGCACCGAGTAGAGGAAGTTCTCCGCCACACTCAGCCCGGGCTGGGGCCGGTGGAGATAGAGGCTCTCGTCATTGTAGTAGTGCCGCTTCACGGCAAAGGCGTGGGCCACGATGACCGGTACCCGGGCGATGAGCTGGATGGCCTGCCGCAGCTGATTGGCCAGGGAGAGATCGTCGGGATTGTCGTCGTAGGAATAGAGGGCCAGCACCGAGCGGGCCAGCTTATTCATCACATCGGGGCTGGGCGCCTTGAGGATCATGTCCTCGGTAAACATTTTGGGCAGGGTATGATTGTCGCTCAGAGCCTGCTTGAACTCCTCCAGCCGCGTCCGGTCAGGCAGCGCCCCGAACAGGAGAAGATAGGCCGTCTCCTCAAACCCGAAGCGGCCCTCCCGCATAAAGCCGTCGATGAGCTCCTCCACATTGATGCCCCGGTAGATGAGCTTGCCGTCCATGGGATAGCGCTCACCATCCTGCACATAGTAGCCCAGAACATTGCCGATCTGGGTCACGCCCGCCAGAACGCCGGTGCCGTCGGCATTGCGCAGGCCCCGCTTGACCCCCCAGCGCTCATAGTAGGACGGGTCAATGTAGTTATGGGCCCGGTATTCCTCGCATAGACTGGTAACAAAGTCCATGCCATTGTCCTTTTTTCCCTCCATGGTTCTATGCTCCTTTGCGCAAGTATGTTTGTTTATTTTATCACACTAAAGTAAGACAGTCAACGCATTTCCACACTACCTAACTGCGACGGAGGTCTACCTATGAAACAAGTGGCGGCCACAGCCCTCATATTGCTCCTGCTCTTTTTCCTGCTTCCCCTTCTGCTGCTCCGGGGGGACCCGCTCCAGTCTCAAGAGGAGGACGGCTCTCTTCCCCTGGACCACACGGCGGTATCCCCCGTCCCCTCCGGGGAGCTGGACACCGGGACGCAGATCCAGGTCCAGCTCTCCGACGGGACGGTGAGCACCATGTCCATGGGAGATTATCTCTGGAATGTGGTGGCCGCTGAGATGCCCGCCTCCTTTGAGCTGGAGGCCCTCAAGGCCCAGGCTGTTGCGGCCCGTACTTACGCTATGCGGAAGATGGAACACCCCTCCCAGGCCCATCCGGATGCCGACGTGTGTACCGACCATACCTGCTGTCAGGCCTATATCGAGCCCGAACAGGCCGCCTCCAACTGGGGCGAAAACGCCGACGTCTACACCGCCAAGATCCGCGCCGCCGTGGCCGGAACGGACGGCGTGGTGGCCAAGTACAATGGACAGCTCATTGACGCGGTCTTCTTCTCCTCGGCCGCCGGAAAAACCGTGGACGCCGTGGAGGTCTGGGGCAATTCCGTCCCCTATCTCACCAGTGTGGAGTCCCCCGAGGGGGAGGAGGTGCCCAATTACCACTCCACCGTGGAGGTCAGTGCCGCCGACTTCAAGACGAACTTTCTCGCCGCTCATCCGGACGCCGTGCTGGAGGGGGACCCGTCCTCCTGGTTCGGCGCGCCCCAGCTCAACTCCGCCGGAGGGGTGGAATCCATCTCCGTGGGCGGAGTCTCCACCTCGGGAAATGAGATGCGCACCCTCTTCGCACTGCGTTCCACCAGCTTTACCATCTCCACAACGGCGGATACCATCACCTTCTCGGTCACCGGCTACGGCCACGGCGTGGGCATGAGCCAGTACGGGGCCAATGCCATGGCCAAGGAGGGGAAGACCTATGAGGAGATCCTGACCTGGTATTACACCGGTATTGAGCTCACCACCGAGGCCACAGCATAGTTCATACAGGCCTCTGGTTTCCTCTTGTCATTTCTCTCATTTTTTGTTATAATAGCAAATTGGAAGAGTATGTACAGCTCTCCGGAAATTTGAGAAAAGGGAACGAACGCACATGAACACAAGATACGATGTAGCCATCATCGGCTGCGGCGAGGCCGGAATCTTCGCCGGGTACGAGCTGATGCGCCGCCACCCCGCGCTCAAGGTGGTCACCCTGGATCAGGGCGCCGATATCTACACCCGCAGCTGCCCCATCGTGGCGGGCAAAGTGAAGGAGTGCATTCACTGCAAGATCTGCGATACCATGTGCGGTTTTGGCGGTGCGGGCGCCTTCTCCGACGGCAAGTATAACTTTACCACCGCTTTTGGCGGCTGGCTCACCGACTTTATGGACGGGAAAGAGGTCATGGACCTCATCGACTATGTGGATACCATCAACGTCCAGCACGGCGCCACCACCGAGGTCTTTTCTACCACCACTCCCGAGGCCCGTGCGCTGGAGAAGCGCGCCCTGGAGCATGACCTCCATCTCCTCCAGGCCCGCTGCAAGCACCTGGGCACCGAGAACAACCTAAAAATCCTCCAGAGCATCTATGAGACCGTGAAGGAGCACGTGGAGTACCGCTTCCACACCGCCGTCACCACCATCGAGAACCGCGGGGAAGAGGGCTACCGCCTCATCACCGACAAGGGAGACGAGGTGGACTGCACCTGGCTCATCGCCGCCCCCGGCCGTTCCGGCGCGGAGTGGTTCGCCAACCAGTGCAAGGGCCTGGGGATCGAGCTCATCAACAACCAGGTGGACATCGGCGTGCGGGTGGAGCTCCCCGCCAAGGTCTTTGAGCACATCACCGACGTGGTGTATGAGTCCAAGCTGGTCTACCGCACCAAGCAGTACGGCGACCAGGTGCGCACCTTCTGCATGAACCCCTATGGCCATGTGGTGGCCGAGAACGTGGAGGGCATCAACACGGTCAACGGCCACTCCTACTCCGATCCCAAGCTGCGCAGCGAGAACACCAACTTCGCCCTGCTGGTCTCCAACCGCTTCACCCAGCCCTTTAACGAGCCCTACCGCTACGGCAAGCACATCGCCTCCCTGTCCAACATGCTGGCCGGCGGCGTGCTGGTGCAGCGCTTCGGCGACCTGGTGGCGGGCATCCGTACCAACGAGCACCGCCTGAGCAAGTCCTTTGTCCGGCCCACCCTCACCGCCGCCGTTCCCGGCGACCTGAGCCTGGCCCTGCCCAAGCGGCAGCTGGACGACATCATTGAGATGATCTACCAGCTGGACAAGATCGCCCCCGGTACCGCCAACTACGACACTCTCCTCTACGGCGCGGAGGTCAAATTCTACTCCTCCCGCCTGGCCCTCTCCGGCGAGCTGGAGACCGCGCTGCCCCGTTTCTTCGCCATCGGCGACGGCGCAGGTGTCACCCGCGGCCTGGCCCAGGCCGGCGCCTCCGGCGTCAAGGTGGCCCGTGTCATTGCGGAGCGTCTGGGAAAATAAGATATGGATAAACAGAAGAGCCGCCCGGCAATGCCGGGCGGCTCGTTTTCTATGCTTCATTCTTCCTGCGCCGGGCGGAGGGCGCAGCGGGCCTCTCCCAACGTGATGACCGCCTCCGGGGCCAACTCCACGTCGGAGAAGAGAAGATACACGTCCTTTCCCCAGATGGTCGTATGGGGGACGGTCAAATAATCCTCCACCTGTCGGTCATCCACCGTCAGAATCGGATGTTCCTCTGCACCAAAAGGCCAGTAGACATTGCCGTCCCGGCCGGGGAGCCGGAGGCGCACCTCATAGGTCCGTGTCTCATGGTCATAAAAGGCGGAAATGATCTCTCTTCCGGTCAGCTCTCCTGTCTCCCAGGTCAGGGGAATGACCTGCTCATAGGAGGAGTCGAAGAAAATCGCCTTCCCATGGTCCTGTTCCCAGCACACCAGCCCAAACAGCAGCGTGCCCGCCAAAAGAAGCCCGACGGCCAGAAGAACCCATCCACGCCGGGTACTCCACATGGCCCCTTTCATATCGGTTCACCCCCGTACCTGGATGCGTCCATTAGCCGCGCCGCAAAAACAGCGCTTTCACTTTTCCCCAGAACGTATTGGGTGGATAACCTTTTGACCGCCGAAACGCCTCCTCCGCCTGTTTCGCCTGACGCAAGGCCTTCTTTTCCGCCGCGCCGAACGGCGGGACTCCACATTCTTTTTCGTTCAGCTCCACATTCAGTTTCGCTCTGGAAAACATATCGTAGAACACGAAACCCCATCCTTACCGCCGAATATTCCCAACGTTCTCTCCCTGTTTATTGTAGTTTTTCCACAAAAAGCAGTCAACTTATTTTTCATTTTATAAGGTCCCGGCCCCCAAAATCGGGAGCCCGGGACCCGGACACAAAACCGTATACAGGACAACCGCTTATAATGCCTCCCATCCACTGCGGACAAAGGCGATCTCCTCGTTCAGATTGTTGGCCCGCTCAGGCAGGACGACGGTCACATTCTCCCACATTGCTTCAAAGGTCATCTGCTTCTGGTTCAGCAGGGAGATAAACTGGTCCACCTGGTCCTCCATCTGGCTGGCCGAATTCTTTACATAGCCGCAGCGCCGAAACCTGCTGCCGCCCGCTTCCATCCTGTTTTCATCGTTAAAATCTCCTTTTAAAAGGGAGCCGCCGCCCAGCAGTGCCAGGCGGCTTGTTTCATTTGTCTTTCTCCCGTTTCTCCACTTTAATCTATGGCATTGACATAGTCATTGAAAAATTCGCACCATACACGGGCTTCTGTGTAGGTTTTATCATAACCCTGTTTACAATTAACGCACTGATAGGTCTCAATTCTTTTTCTTTCTTCTCTATGATCCAAATCTCCGTGCTCCTCACCGCCGTGTATGCAAGGGTTTGTACGGACACGAATCCAACCCGTATACACTGTCTTTGTCTTATATACTTTCCCATCTGTACATTCTGTACACTCTTCCCATCTCGGCTGAATCTCTTCAGTTCCTATCTTATCTTCCGTTTCTCGCGGCGTTTCCTTTGTGGGTTGAGCAACGGCACATGAAGGTACTAAGATGGAACACATAATGGCAGCCCCACAAAGAATGCCCAGATACTTTTTTGCCTTTTTCATAATAAATACTCCTTCTCCATTCCATTCTGATGTTTATAGGCTTGATTCTTTCTCCCCTTCAATCACGTCGCTCCCCTTGGAACTGGTGACGGTGACGGTATAGCTCAGCCGGTAGGTGCCGCCGGTCACTTCGGTGCTTGTATAGGTCTCCTCAAAATAGAGTTTCCCAGTGGCCTCTTCTCCGGTCCAGTAGTCCAGTACCTCCCAGCCGCCGTTAGCACGCTGCTTCGCCAAAGAGATGTTGGCGGAAATTTTATCCGATGGACTCATTGCAACGACATGGAGCTCACAGGTCAGTGTACTTCCGCTGCGTGTCAGGGAAGGAGATACCTCTGCCCGGCTGTCCCATCGTTCTTCCGCCGCCAGCGCCCCCGCTGAACACAACATCATCAGCGCCAGGGCCAGAGCGCACACGCGTTTTATTATCTTCATTGGAATCGCCTCTTTCTTGAAAATTTAGGATATTCTCCCTATTGCTCATTATAATCTTCTTTTTCTATTTGTCAACTTTTTATTGAATTTTATTTAAAATTTTATATATTTATCAAAAAAATTCGCACTTTTATAGAGGTATCCAGCTTTTCAGGATACCAACTTTTGATCTGACCACCAGCCCCCTGTATACTTCTCTGCCCTATTAACGTACCAGCCCCATGATTTGAGACACCCTTTTTTCGTTTTTACAAAAAATTTTTAAAAAAGGTTCCGGCCCCCGTATCGGGAGACCGGAACAAAGCTCAGGACGTAGGCGCAATGCTCTCCGCCATATAGAGCAGCTCCTCTTCACTTAAAACCCCTCTGAGGGAAAAAACCATCCCCGCCTCCTCATCGGCCCAAATAACTGTGCTTGGGTCATCTTCTTCAATTCCTGTATATAGATCGGCGGGCAATCCATGAATGGTAACTCGATGGAATACATTGTGTTCATTATCCAACAGGATATTTCCTTCATTAGATAACGGCATATAGGTTAAAGAGAGAAAATAGTCTTTATCATTAACATAATCAATAGAACGCAGAGAACCTGTTTCATCTTTCCCCCATTCCTCATACCCCTCCGGCACATAGGTAGGCCGCCAGACGCCCAGCGGGGCAGGTTCTGTTCCGTCCCCCTGAAATTGATACTCCGTATATTCCGGGCGCCAGGTGCTCCACATCCGCACCACCCAGGCCCGGGCCGCCGGATTCGTGGCCAGGACCAGCGCGGCAGACAGACATAGAGTCACCAGTGCGCAGGCCGCATACCACAGCACGGCCTTACGCCGGGATCTGGAGCGACGCTTGGCATAGCGGAAGGGATCGTGCAGGAGGCGTTTGCGCGCCCGCAGGTAGTCCCCGGAAAAGTCCGGCTCCCCCGGCAGGGCGTCCAGGGCCGCCTCCCCATCCAGCCGGGCCGCCTCCAGCAGAGCGTCCCGCAGCCGCGCATCCCGCTCAGTTTCCATACTCATCATATCCCTCCCTCCGCAGCACCGCCACCAGCCGGGCGCGGGCCCGGTCCACCCGCTTGCGGGCGGCCGTCTCGCTGATGGACAGGCGGCGGGCAATGTCCCGGATCTCCCACTCCCGCACGAAGCGCAGCTCCAGCACCTCCCGGTCCCGGTCCGGCATGGAACGGATGAGCTCCACCAGGCGGCGGTAGCCGTCGGCGCTCTCCGCGGTCTCGGCGGCCTGGGCCTCCCAGTGTTCCGGCAGGGCAGCAAGCCGTTCCTCCTGCCGCAGCAGATCCAGCGCGGCGTGTTTCACTATGATAACGGCCCAGGGACCGATTTTGAGACAATCTTCCTCAAAAATTTTTTTGAACTGGTCGAAGTGTCCGGCGATATGGACCATAGCCTCCTGCACGGCGTCCTCCGCCCGCCGCGGGTCCCTCAGCAGACCCAGGGCCACGGCGTAAAGTCTGCGCTCATACCGGCCGTGGAACTCCCGGAAAAGCGCCCGGTCCCCATCGCTCTCCAGCAGCGACAGACAAAGGGACAGCATGTTATCCTCTCCTCACTCCGCGTTTTAAACTTCTCAGTGTAGAACGCAGATATTTTCCCTGCTATTATAACGGATGAGCCTGCCTTTTTGAGACAGCATTTTCTATTTTTTTCATTTTTCTACCCAGGACCCCCGCTTTGCACCGGGAAAAAACTGTGCTAGAATAGATAAAACGCTTTCATTTCAACGATCAGACGAGGAAACACCATGGAACTGGCTAAGGTAGAACATATCCAGCTCCCGGCGGGGCGCCGGGTACTGGTCATCAGCGATATACACGGCAACCTCACCTTTTTCAAGGCCCTGCTCCGGCAGGTGGGCTTCTGTGCGGACGACATCCTCATCCTCCTGGGGGACGTGCTGGAGAAGGGCGTGGACAGTCTGGCCACTCTGCGCTATGTCATGTCCCTGCGTGAGCACTATGAGGTCCATATGCTCTGCGGCAACTGCGACAATCTGACCTTCCACTTTGTGGACCAGACCCCCGACATCCCGCCGGAGTTTTACAACAGCTATGTCTTTGGCTGGGGAGAGAAGTGTGTCCTCACCCAGATGGCCCGGGAGGTAGGGGTGCCGCTGGAGAGCCCGGCGGACTTTCCCCGCCTGCGCGCTGTCATCCAGGAGCGCTTTGCCCCGGAACTGGCCTTTCTTCGCTCCCTGCCCACCATCCTGCTGAGTGACCGTTTCCTCTTTGTCCACGGCGGGGTGTACCGGGAGGACCGGCTGGAACAGCTTACCGCCTGGCGGTGTATGAAAAATGACAATTTCCTGGGCCTGGGCCTGTCCTTCCACCGCTGGGTGGTGGTGGGACACTGGCCGGTCACTCTCTATGACCCCAGTATCCCCTCGGCGGCCCCCATCATCCTGCCGGAGCGGCACATCATCAGCATCGACGGAGGCTGTCAGCTCAAATGGGACGGACAGCTCAACGCCCTCATCATCCCGGATGGGGAGTCGGAGGACTTCTCCTGGCAGAGCTATGACGGTTTTCCCACCGCCGTGGCTCTAGACCATCAGAAGGCCTCCACCGGCTCCATCAACATCCGCTGGCACGAAAACCCGGTGGAGGTACTGGAGTGGGGGGAGGAGTTCTCCCGCTGCCGCCACCTGGCCAGCGGCCGGGTACTGGACATCCTCACCGAGTATCTCTATGAAAAGGGAGGCGTGACCCGGTGTGAGGATTCCACCGACTACCGCCTCCCGGTGGAGCCGGGGGATGTGCTCTCCATCGTGCGCACCACCTCCCGGGGCTATCTGGCCAAGAAAGACGGCGTCACCGGCTGGTATGCCGGCCGCATCCAGTCCTGACACAAAAGACCGTACGGAGCAGTATCTCCGTACGGTCTTTTTTCGTTCAGGCCCGCTTCAGCAGTTCCGCGGCGATGGCGTCCGCCTGGGCGTGGACCCGGTCAAAGTCCACATGGGGGTTATAGAGGGCCTCCAGCGCGTCGTGCATGGCTTTGGCCTGGTCCATGGCCTCCACCGCCTCGTCCACCAGGGCGGCCGACATCTTGCGGGAGAAGCGCAGCCGTCCCTTGTTCCGCCGCAGCTGCTCCTGGTCGGCCATGGCGTCGATGCGCAGGCGGCGGTAGGGCCGCTTGCCCGGGTAGGGCAGGGTGGGGGTGCTGGACACAAACCCCAGCGACAGCGCGGGGATGAGCACATGGCGCAGCCGCTCCGGATCCATGGGGTCAGGGCAGAGGATCACGTCGTACCCCGCCGCCCGGGCTCCCGCCGCCAGGTAGGCCAGAAGAGGGTGGGCAAGCCCCCAGCTGTCGCACAGCTCATAGATTCGGCGGCACAGCCCCTCGGCTGTTTCAAAGTTGCACTGCACGCCCTTGCAAGAGATGGCGTCCAGGAAGCGGTATTTGGCTTGGCCGGGCTCCTTGCCGGTCCGCTTGCACTCCCGGGAGAGGATGCCCCTGGCCCGCTTGACCATCCGGGCCTCCACCGCCGAAGTGAGGAGCAGGGCGCGGCGGTCGGCCTCGATCTGGGCCGCGGCGGCCAGACAGCGGTAGGCCCGGCGGTAGCACTCCGGATAGCCCTCCATGCACCCGGTCAGCTCCTCCCGGATGGCTTTGAGGGCGGGAGTATCATAGCACTCACCCAGGTTCACGTACCGCTCCACCGCGCCGGGACAGGTGGGCTCGATGACATGGGGCGCGGTGGCGTCCACCACCGCGGCGTGGAGTGCCGGGATATGTACGGCGTCCAGAGAATCGGGATCGCCGGAGCACTGGATATACTCCACGCCCAGGCCGTGCTCCTCCATGGCCTTTCCCACCCGCCGCATCAGGGTGGATTTTCCACAGCCCGGCCCGCCCTTGAGGAGAAAATAGTCCTCCACTGGCCCGGGGGCGAGCAGCTGGTCATAGATGGAATAAAACCCCTGTGGGGAATTGGCTCCCAGATAGAATTGAATCCGTGGCGTTGCACCCATAGAAAAGACCCTCCGTTTCGGTAAATTCATTCCAACTCACCATATGCCGGGAGGGAGAGGGCGGTGCGTGAAAAACGCCCGGCCGCCGGGGATTCCGGCGGCCGGGCGTAAGGATTCGGTCAGGGGACAGGGGACTCGGCAGGGAGAGAGATCTCAGGCATCAGCTCGGAGGAGATAATGCGGAGCATTTCCTCCAGCCGCTTGGCATCCTCGGCGGGGAAGCGGTGCTTGATGCGCTCCATCACCGTGGTCAGATAGCCATAGCTGATGTTGTAGTAGTCGATGTACTTCTGGGTCACGGTGAGGTGATACTCTCGCTTGTCCTCCGGCGACTGCTCCTTGCGGACATACCCCTTCTGAATCAGGCTGTTGACCTTATAGGCCGCATTGGGCGGCGAGATGTTGACAAACCGGGCAAACTCATTGATGGTCGGCCGGCCCAGCGCCATGATGATCTCCATGCAGAAGGTCTCCACTGTGGTGAGACTGGCCTCCCGGTCCTGAAAGCGGGAAAACACCGCCTTATAAAAATGGAGCTTGAATTTGGTATACACGCTGTTGAATGTCTGATCCAGCATAAACCCTTCCTCCGCACTCGTTCCCATAATTGTCTCTATTCTACCAAACTTCCGCCGCGGAGGCAACCGGATGTCACTGGATCACAAAGGTCAGCTCAGCCTGGGCGGCGATCTTTCCGCCCACCCGGGCCACGGCCTTTCCGTAGCCGATGGGGCCCCGCTGCTCCACCAGCTCACAGGAGAGCTCCAGCACATCTCCGGGCGTGACCGGCTTTTTAAAGCGGCAGTTCTTGACCCCGCCGAACACGGCCAGCTTGCCCCGGTTCTCGGGCAGGCTCAGCGCGGCCACCGCGCCGGTCTGGGCCAGGGCCTCCAGGATGAGCACCCCGGGCATGATGGGCTGACCGGGGAAGTGGCCGGGGAAGAAGGGCTCGTTCATGCTCACGCACTTGATGCCCTTGGCCGACTTGCCGGGCTCGCACTCCACGATCCGGTCCACCAGCAGGAAGGGGGGACGGTGGGGCAGGATCTCCATGATCTCCTTGATGTCCAGTTCCATGTCTTACTCCTCCAGACGCTTGAAGATGAGGCTGGCGTTGTGTCCGCCGAAGCCAAAGGCGTTGACCATGGCGTGCCGGATGGTGGCGCTGCGGCCCTCATTGGGCACGATGTCCAGATCACAGGCGGGATCGGGGACCTGATAGTGGATGGTGGGGGGCGCAAACTGATCCCGCAGGGCCAGCACCGAGAAGATGGCGGCCACCGCGCCGCTGGCGCCCAGCAAATGGCCGGTCATGGACTTGGTGGAGCTCATCATCAGCTTGTAGGCGTGCTCGCCGAAGGCGGACTTGACAGCCTGGGTCTCGCCGGAGTCGTTGAGGGGGGTGGAGGTGCCGTGGGCGTTGATGTAGTCCACTTCCTCCGGGGCGATGCCCGCGTCCTGAAGGGCCAGCTTCATGCAGGCGGCCGCACCCGCGCCGTCGGGGCAGGGAGCGGTGATGTGATGGGCATCACAGTTGACGCCGTAGCCCACGATCTCGCCCAGGATCTTGGCGCCGCGGGCCTTGGCATGCTCATACTCCTCCAGCACCAGGATGCCGGCGCCCTCACCCATGACGAAGCCGGAGCGCTCGGCGTCAAAGGGGATGGAGGCACGGGCCGGATCGGACACGGTGGTGACGGCGTGGAGGCTGGTGAAGCCGCCCATGCCGATCTCCGCGATGGTGGACTCAGCGCCGCCGCAGACCATGACCTCGGCATAGCCGTCCCGAATGTGGCGGAAGGCGTCGCCCACCGCGTTGCTGCCGCCGGCGCAGGCGGCCACAGGGCAGGTGCACATGCCCTGAAGGCCGTACTTGATGGCGATCTGTCCCGCGGCGATGTTGGGGATGATCATGGGGATAAAGAAGGGGGAGACCCGGTCAAAGCCCTTCTCCGCCCCCTTGAGGCACTCGTTCTGGATGGTGGTCATGCCGCCGATACCGCTGGAGACTGCCACGCCGCAGCGGGCGGCGTCCTCCTGCTCCAGGTCAAGGCCGCTCTGCTCCATCGCCTGGGCGGCGGCCACCATGGCAAACTGGGTGAACCGGTCCATACGCCGGGCCTCCCGGCGCTCCAGATAGTCCTCCGCCTGAAAATCCTTGACCTCTCCGGCCACCTTGACCTTCATCTTGGAGGTGTCGTACTGCTGGATGGTATCGATTCCGCACACACCGGCCTTGGCGGCGGCCCAGGACTCCTCGGCTGTCTTGCCGATGGGTGTGATGGCGCCCATGCCGGTGATGACAACGCGTCGTTTTTCCATACTGTTCCTTCCTTTCGGAGAGCTTATACCGCCATGCCGCCGTCTACACAGAGGACCTGGCCGGTGATATATCCCGCCTCCTCGGCGGCAAAGAAAGCCACGGCCCGGGCCACGTCCTCGCTCTGTCCCAAGCGGCCCATGGGGATGGATTTCAGGAGAGCCTCCCGCGCGGCCTCGGGCAGCACGGCAGTCATATCGGTGTCGATAAAGCCGGGAGCCACCAGATTTACGGTGACGTTGCGGCTGGCCAGCTCCTTGGCGATGGACTTGCTCATGCCGATGAGTCCGGCCTTGCTGGCGGCATAGTTGGCCTGGCCGGGATTGCCCCGCAGGCCCACCACGCTGGAGAGGTTGATGATGCGCCCGTAACGCTGCTTCATCATGGGCCGGTAGGCCGCCTTCATGCAGAGGAAGGCGCCCTTCAGGTTGGTGTCTACCACGGCGTCAAACTCCTCCTCCTTCATCTGGAGGGCCAGCTTGTCTTTCGTGATGCCCGCGTTGTTGACCAGGATGTGGAGGAAACCGAAGGTCTCGATGACCTGCTTCACCATGGCGTCCACTGCCGCGGCATCGGCCACGTCGGCCTGGACAGCAAAGGACTCCACCCCCAGCGCGCGGCAGGCGGCGGCCACTTCCTCGGCGGCCTGGGCGTTTCCGGCATAGTTGACTGCCACATTGGCCCCCTGACGGGCCAGCTCCAGGCACACGGCCCGGCCGATGCCACGGCTGCCGCCGGTGACCAGGGCGTTCTTTCCGGTGAGATTCATCGTTATGCTCCTTTCAGCGCGGCAAGGACCCCGTTCAGATCCTCCACGGTGTCAATGGAATAGGTGGTCACATCCTTGACCGTCTTGCGGACAAAGCCCGAGAGAGTCTTGCCCGGACCGATCTCCACGAAGGTGTCCACCCCGTGCTCGGCCATGCGGCGGATGGTGTCCTCCAGATAAACGCTGCTCTGGACCTGGCGCTCCAGCAGACCCGGGATGGTGTCCCCCTCGCCCAGCACATCTCCCTTGCAGTTGAAGAGGACGGGGAAGGACATGGCGTGGAAGGATACGGTCTGGAATTTCTCCCGCAGGGCATCCCCGGCGGGGGCCATGAGGGAGGTGTGGAAGGGACCGCTCACCTTCAGGGGGACCACCCGGCGGGCGCCCGCCTCCTTGGCCAGCTCCCCGGCTTTCTCCACTGCCGCGGCGTCCCCGGCGATGACCAGCTGCCCGGGGCAGTTGTAGTTGGCGATCTCGGCCACCCCCAGCGCGGAGGCGGCGTCACAGGCGGCCTGGAGCTTTTCCCGCTCCAGATGAAGCACCGCGGCCATGCCGCAGGGACGGCCGGTGACGGCCTCGGCCATGGCCTTGCCCCGGAAGGCCACCAGCTCAATGGCGGTCTTGGGGTCGAACACGCCGGCGGCAGTGAGGGCAGAGTACTCCCCCAGGCTCAGCCCGGCGGCCATGGCGGGGTGGATGCCCGCCTGGTAGAGCAGCCCCGTCACGCCGGCGGCAAAGGCCACCATGCAGGGCTGAGTGTATCGGGTATCGGAGAGCTGCTCCTCCGGGCCCTCAAAGCAGAGCTTTTTCAGGTCAAAGTCCACGGGTGCGGCGTCAAACACGTCCCGGAACAGGGGGAACTGCTCGTAGAAATCCCGGCCCATGCCCACATGCTGGGCGCCCTGGCCGGCGTATAAAAAGGCGAGTTTCATAGTGCGCTCCTCGTTCATTGATCTGGGACGGGTGCCGTCCCGGTTATCTGGACTGGTTCAGCGCCCGCAGGCAGGCCTCAGACTGGGCCTGGAGCTCCTCAAAGATGGCGCGCAGGGGACGGATGCTGTGGACCATACCGGCCACCTGTCCGGCCATGAGGCTGCCGGTGCGGGTGTCGCCGTCAAAGACGGCCCGGCGCAGGCTTCCCAGGGTAAAGTGCTCCAGCTCCATCTTGTCGGCGCCGGCCTTCTCCCGGGCCAGGTAGTCCTTGGTCATCTGATTCTTGATGACCCGGACCGGGGCACCCACCGAGCGGCCGGTGACCACGGTGGAGCGGTCCTTGGCGGCAATGACCGCCTGCTTGTAGTTCTCGTGGATGGGGCACTCCTCGCTCACCAGCAGACAGGTGCCCAGCTGTGCGCCGCGGGCGCCCAGGGCATAGGCGGCCAGTAACTGGCGGCCGTCGGCAATGCCGCCGGCGGCGATCACAGGGATGTCCACCGCATCGCACACCTGGGGGACCAGGGCCATGGTGGTGGTCTCACCCACATGGCCGCCGCTCTCGGTGCCCTCGGCAATGACGCCGTCCACCCCAGCCTTGGCCATCATCTTGGCCAGAGAGACCGCGGAGACCACGGGGAAGACCTTGGCCCCCGACTCCTTCCACATGGAGACATAGGGACCGGGGCTGCCCGCGCCGGTGGTGATGACCGCCACCTTCTCCTCGGCGGCGATCCGGGCCAGTTCGTCGGCCTGGGGATGCATGAGCATGATGTTCACGCCGAAGGGCTTATCGGTCAGGGTGCGGCACAGATGGATGTTCTCCCGGAAGGACTCCGGGCTCATGCCGCCCGCGCCGATGAGGCCCAGGGCGCCCGCGTTGGAAACAGCAGCGGCAAATCCGCCGGTGGCGATGTTGGCCATGCCGCCCTGGATAAAGGGGAACTCGGTCCCCAGGATCTCGTTGAGTTTCATGTAAACCTTCCTTTCGGAGTGGGGGAGACAGCCCTTACCACTCGAACAGGGCGCCGCCCCAGGTGAGGCCCGCGCCAAAGGCCACGGCCAGCACCTTCTGTCCCCGCTTGAGCAGTCCCTGTTCCACCATCTCGTCCAGCGCGATGGGAACGGAGGCGGCGGAGGTATTGCCGTAGCGCTCCATATTCTGATAAAACTTCTCCAGCGGGGCGTGGAGACGCTTGGCTGCCGTCTCAATGATGCGGCGATTGGCCTGGTGGGGGACGATCCAGTCAATGTCGTCCAGGGTCAGACCGCTCTTGTCCAGCAGTGTACGGGCACAGGAGGGCAGGGCATCCACCGCGAAGCGGTAGACGCCGGGGCCGTCCATGTGGATATAGGTGGTCTCCGGGCCGGGACCGTTGAGCCAGAGCACCTCGGCGTTGCCCCGGCTGCCCAGATCGGCGTGCCAGAGCCGGTCCTCCAGCGTCAGCACCGCCGCGCCCGCGCCGTCTCCGAAGAGAACGCAGGTGCTCCGGTCGGTCATGTCGATGACCCGGCTGAGCTGGTCACAGCCAATGAGAAGGGCGTACTTTTTCTTCTCCTCCAGGGCCAGCATGCCCCGGACGGTCTCCAACCCGTAGAGGAAGCCGGTACACCCGGCGCTGATGTCATAACAGGGGATGTTCTCGGGCAGTCCCAGCGCGGCCTGCACCAGGCAGGCGTTGGAGGGAGAGGCGTGGTCGGGGGTGCAGGTGGCCACGATGCACCCGGCCAGCTCCTCCGGCGCAATGCCGGCGCGCTCCAGGGCCAGACGGGCCGCTCCGACGCAGAGGTCTACCGCGGTCTCCCTCTCGGAAAAATGTCGCTCGCCGATGCCGGTGCGGGTGCGGATCCACTCGTCGTTGGTATCCACGATGCGGCTGAGATCGTCGTTGGTCACGACCTTCTCCGGCACATACCGGGCGATGGATACAAAACGCAGTCCTCTCATAGGGCCTCCTTTCGGGCGTTGAGGCCCATTTCACGGAATTTCTGATAGCGGTGGGCAGCGGGAGAGCGCAGCTTGAGCAGCTGGGCCAGATGGGTGTGGATGGCCCGGTCCACCGCGCGGTACACGCTCTCCGGCTCCAGATGAGCGCCGCCCAGGGGCTCGGGGATGACCTCGTCGGCCACGCCCAGCCCATGGAGGTCGGCGGCGGTGAGCTTCATGATCCCGGCGGCCTCGCCCGCACGGCTGGAGTCCTTCCAGAGGATGGAGGCAAAGCCCTCGGGGGAGAGCACGGAGTAGACCGCGTTCTCCAGCATGAGCACCCGGTTGGCCACGGCCAGCGCCAGGGCGCCGCCGCTCCCGCCCTCGCCGATGACCACGGTGATCACCGGCACCTCCAGAGCGGACATCAGGGCCAGGCTGGAGGCGATGGCCTCTCCCTGGCCGTGGGCCTCAGCTTCCAGGCCGGGGTAGGCGCCGGGGGTGTCCACAAAGGTGATGATGGGACGGCCGAACTTTTCCGCCTGCTTCATGAGCCGCTGGGCCTTGCGGTAGCCCTCCGGGGAGGGCATGCCGAAGTTGCAGGCCATGTTTTCCTCCAGATTTTTTCCCTTCCGGTGGCCCAGAACGGTGACCGGAAGGCCGTGGTAGAGGGCCACGCCGCCCAGAATGCTGGGGTCCTCCCGGCACAGCCGGTCCCCCTTGCACTCAAAAAAGTCGGTAAAGAGGGCCTGGATGAAATCCGCGGTCCCCGGACGCCCGGTGTGGCGGGCCAGGTAGACCCGGTCCTCAGGGGTACAGTCCCGGCAGGCCTGGAGAAGCTCCTCCTTGTCCCGGAGAAGCTGGGAACGGCGGATCTGGGAGGCGGCGTCCGCCGCATCTCCCAGGGCGGCGAGCTCCTGGTCCATGACCGCCATCTTGGCTTCCACTTCTTTAATCACGGAGCTTGCCTCCCTTCTCGTGGAGTGTGAGGAGGAGGGAGATGGTCTCCCGCATCTGGGCCCGGGGGACGATCTGGTCCACAAAGCCGTGCTCCTCCAGATATTCGGCCCGCTGGAAGCCCTCGGGGAGCTTCTGGCCGATGGTCTGCTCAATGACCCGGGGCCCGGCAAAGCCGATGAGGGCCCCCGGCTCGGCCAGGGTATAGTCTCCCAGCGAGGCAAAGGAGGCTGTCACCCCGCCGGTGGTGGGGTGGGTAAAGACCGAGATGTAGAGTCCGCCGGACTGGGAGAACTTCTCCAGCGCGGCGCTGGTCTTGGCCATCTGCATGAGGGAGAGAATGCCCTCCTGCATCCGGGCGCCGCCGCTGGCCGAGAAGATGACCAGCGGAAGGCGCTGCTTCCGGGCCAGTTCCACTGCCCGGGTGATCTTCTCGCCCACGGCCACCCCCATGCTTCCCATGAGGAACTGGCTATCCAGTACGGCGGCGATGATGGGGCGGCCGTTGACCTTGCCCTTGGCCGTGACCACTCCCTCCGTGAGGCCGGTGGTACGCCGGAGCTGGGCCAGCTTCTCATCATAGCCGGGGAAGTTCAGCACATTGGGCATGGAAAAGCGCTCGTCCAGCTCCTGGAAGGTGTGGGGGTCCAGGAGCATGGACAGGCGCAGATAGGCACCGATTTTGTGGTGATGGCCGCACTGGGGGCACACATACAGGGCCCGGACCAGGTCCCGCTTGGAGATGGCCGCCCCGCAGGCGGGACATTTCTCAAAGACCGCGGCCTCCGGGCGCTTGACTGCGGCCTTTTCCCGCAGTCCCCGCTGCTGCTGGAGCTGCATGAGCCGCTCCCGGCGGGCACGAAAGAGGTGATTCAAGGCTTGCTCGCCTCCTTATACCTTAGTTGGATGCCCCGCCGCAGTCCCACGAGAGGATCTCGTCCATGTGTCCGGCCAGAAATCCCGTGTCGTACTGGCCCCGGACAAAATCGGGGTGGTGGAGCAGCAGGTGGGCAAAGTCGGCGGTGGTGGGATAGCCCTCGATGACCAGCTCGGCCAGCGCCCGGCGCATCCGGCGGATGGCCTCCAGCCGGGTGGGGGCGTGGACAATGAGCTTGGCCACCAGGGAGTCATAGAAGGGACTGACCTCATAGCCGTTATAGAGCAGGGTATCCACCCGCACGCCGGGGCCTCCGGGCAGATGGAGGAAGCCGGTCCGGCCCGGACAGGGGCGGAAGCCGTGGCGGAAATCCTCGGCGTTGATGCGGCACTCGATGGCGTGGCCCCGGAGGACCACCTCGTCCTGCTCCACCGAGAGGGGGAGCCCCGCGGCGATGCGCAGCTGCTCTTTCACCAGATCCAGACCGGAGACCAGCTCGGTGACCGGATGCTCCACCTGGATGCGGGTATTCATCTCGATGAAATAGAAGTGTCCCTCCTGATCCAGCACGAACTCGATGGTGCCGGCATTCACATAGCCGGCGGCTTTCGCCGCGGCCACGGCAGCCGCGCCCATGGCCTCCCGGAGCTCCGGGGTCAGGGCCTTGGAGGGAGATTCCTCCACCAGCTTCTGGTTCTTGCGCTGGATGGAGCAGTCCCGCTCCCCTAGGTGGATGACATGCCCCTGGGTATCGGCCAGGATCTGAAATTCAATGTGGCGGGGGTTGAGGATGAGCTTTTCCAGATAGAGCTCGCCGTTGCCAAAGCAGGCCTCGGCCTCACTTTTGGCCTCGTGGAAGAGCCGCTCCAGGTCCTCCGGAGCGTCCACCCGGCGCATTCCCCGGCCGCCGCCGCCGGCGCTGGCCTTGAGGAGGACCGGATAGCCGATGGTCCCAGCCAGGTCCAGGGCAGTCTGGGCATCGGGCACGGGACCGTCCGATCCGGGCACCACAGGGACCTGGTGGGCCTGCATGAGGGCCCGGGCCGCCGACTTGTTGCCCATCTGCCGGATGATGTCGCCGCTGGGCCCGATGAAGGTCAGGCCGCACTTGGCGCACAGGTCGGCAAACTCGGCGTTCTCCGACAGAAAGCCGTATCCGGGATGCACGGCGTCGCAGCCGCTCTCGGTGGCGGCGGTGAGAAGGGCGGGGAGGTTGAGATAGCTCTCCGCCGCCCGGGCCGGTCCCACGCAGACCGCGCGGGTGGCCAGCTGGACGTGGAGGGAATCGGCGTCGGCGGTGGAGTACACCGCCACGGTCTCCACGCCCAGTTCCTGACAGGCGCGGATGACCCGCACCGCAATCTCGCCACGGTTGGCGATCAAAACGCGCTTGAACATGGTTCTCTCCTTACTTGAGGCGGAAGAGGGGCTGGTCAAAGCCCACCAGCTCTCCGTCCGACACCAGCACCTCGGCGATGACGCCGTCGGCGGGGGCGGGGACCTCGCTCATCATCTTCATGGCCTCCAGGATGCACACGGTCTGCCCCTTCTTGACCGCCGTGCCCACAGGGGCAAAGGGGGCGGCGTCGGGGGAGGAGGCGGCGTAGAAGGTACCCACCAGAGGAGCCTTGATAAAGCTCCCCTCGGCTTCCGGGGCCGGAGCCGGGGCGGCCGGGGCAGGAGCAGCGGGGGCCGGAGCCGCCGGAATCACCGCACCCGGCACAGGGGCGGGAATGACCGCGGACACCGCAGGCAGGGCTTTGTCCAGCGCCAGGCGGAAATCCTTCTGCTCCAGCTCGAAATGCTGAATGGAGCTGGCCTCAAAACGCTCCATCAGCGCGCAAATCTCTTTGAAATCCATGGCTTAGGCGTGCTCTTCCAGGTAGCGGACAATGTCGCCCACGGTCTGCACATCCTTGAGGACCTCGTCGGGCATGGCCACGCCCAGCTCCTCCTCCAGAGCGGCGTTCAGATCCACCGCGTCCAGGGAATCCAGCTCCAGGTCCTCGGTCAGGCTGGCCTCCATGGTCACGCTCTCGGGATCACAGCTCAGGTTGGCAACGATGATATCACGCACTTTTTCAAACATAAAGAAACTCCTTCTGCGACAGGGTCGCCTGTTGTCGTTTTTTGCATTTTAGTTAAAAAAATTTAATTAAAATGATTTAAGCGTATTTTAGACAGTGGACGGCCAAATGTCAAGGGAAATTTTTCACTAGAATCCAGGGTATAAAAAATGGAGCGTCCGGGATGGACGCTCCATTTTCGTGCTCTCCGGGCCGGTTCAGGCCAGGATACACTCCATATCATACCATACAGCGCCGCCGTGGACCGACTGGGACACACCGCAGTTGGAAAAGCCGAATCGCTCATAGTAGTGGATCAATTTTTCCTTGCAGGTGAGCACCACACGGCGCTTTCCGGCCTGCCGGGCTTTGGCGAGATAGGCTTTCATCAGTTGGGCGGCCACCCCGTTCCGGCGGTACTCCGGCAGGACGGCCAGGCCCAGAATGGCCATGGTCTCCCCCTCGCCGTCCGCTCCGCCCGGCTCGTAGATGGCATCGCAGATAAAGTGTTCCCGGGTAGCCGGACCATTGAGCAGTCCCACCACGCGTCCCTGTTCCTCCGCCACCAAAAACCACTCCGGGAAGGCGGCGATCCGGTACTGGAAGGCCGCGCGGGTGGCCGCCTCTGCCGGCGGAAAACCGGCGTTTTCCACCTGACAGACCGCATCCAGGTCGGCAGGTGTAACGGTACGAATCTGAAGATCCATTTGTAAAAGCACCCTTTCTCTTTTTCCCGATTGAACGGCTTCTTCCGCACAGCCGCCTCTTCCGCAGCCTGGATGTCCGATTGGTCGAATCGGGTATAATTGTTCCATAATTTGTAGAAAAAGAATATCTGAAAGCATATAATAGGGACTTGGAATGAACGTATTCCAAGTCTTACAAAAAGAAGGAGGAGCTCCATGGCACAGATTCATTGGGACAGTCTTATACAAATCCGCCCCAATACTATGGGAGAGCTCGCAAAAGTAACTCCCTTCGGACGGCTTTCCCTCACGCGAACCATTCTCGAAAAATTCCCCGATCGAAAGGCCACGGTTTTTTTGTCATCGGATGGAAAATCCCTTTATTTGGCGGCAAAGCAGTCTCACCCGGTCGCATTTCCCCAAAAAGCATGCCATACAAAGGTAGACGAGCTCTATTGCAGTCTGGAGGCCATGGGTTTCTCCTTCCCTGTCTCTTACCATATGGAGTGGGATGAGGAAAATCTGGCCTGGGTGGGGAACTGTGTTGCCGGAGACCCCCCACCTCACCCGGCTGAGGTAGCCAAAAAGCAGGGCAGCCGCACAAAGCGTCGGTCCAGTCCGGCGGGGAGCCAGGATGAAGGAAAGGTATTATGATCCAGGCGTGGCCGAATTTATTCGGATGACCTGTCAATTGTATGGGACCAAGGGCCTGGATCCGGAGGACTGCATCCAGGAGGGGTGGGCCGCCTATCTGACCTTCCGCCAGACAAATCCCTACTGGAGGAAAAAACGCCTCCCCTGGGCGCGCAGTCTCTGTCTGGTCAAGGATGCCCTGGTTGAATTACGACGGGCCGAAACCCGGCAGCGGCCGGTAACCTGCCGGTCACTGGACGCTCTTTTTGCCCCGGACGGGGGAGGGTGGCTCTCAGGATATGAGTGCCTCCGGAGCCCGCTCTGCAAAAGTCCGGAGGATGGCCTGCTCTGGCGGGAGTTTCTCCGGGGCCTTCCGCCTGACTGCCGCCGGCTGGCCAGTTTTCTGTCGGAGGGCTACCAGGAGCCGGAGATCCGCCGCTGTCTGGTATTTGATCAGGAGAAATATCAAACCTGCATACGTCAGCTGCAAAAATACGCCGCACATTATTGGCCGGAGAAAATAAGAAACCATGAAATTGAGTGATTTTATCTTCCGGTATCCCACCGGACACTTCAAGGACGGCATTTGCCGGGTACGTCTCTTCCTGAATACGCAGCAGGAATGCTGTGTGGTGCTCACCGATTTGGAGCGGGAAAACACCTCTACCTCTATACAGAACGCAACCCAATCCCTGGTGGAGCGACTCAAAGAGGTCGGTCACCTCCTGCCCGGAAGCCGGGTATTCCTCCATGAGCCGGCGCACTGGTTCTCCTCCGATGCCTTTTGGGAGATTGATCCCGACTGTCCCTGGGAGATAGACCATTGGCGGAAAGCGCCTGCGGCAGAGCTGCTCCAAACTCTGGGATGTGTAAAAAGGGAGTTTTCCACCCGTCTGAAACAGGACAAGCGCCTCTATACTGAGGTACTGCGGGCCCAGGCCCAGATCGACCCGGACCGCCGTCTGGGCTGTCCGGAGCCGCCTGAGATTACCCGGCGGCGTCTGGAGCTGTGGGAAAACCGGGTGACAAAGGCCGAGCTGGAGCACCTTGTACAGATGGGCGCAGGGGAGCAGGAGCTTGCCCGTCTGATCAAGCGGGATCTCTCTCTGTTGTCGGAAGTCTACGCCCATCCGGAAGACGAGTATATCGCCTTCTCCGAGCTGCCCATCGGGGACGGTGGGCGGGTGGATTTTGCCGTCTTTTCCGGCTGCTCCTGGATGAAGGTCACGCTGATTGAAATAAAGGGGGCGGATTTTCCCCTGGCCACCCAAAGCGGCTATCGGAAATTTAACCACCAGATCGACATTGCCCGCACACAGCTCCAGGAGCGCCAGTACCATATCATCCAGCACCACCGGGACTTTCACGACCGGATGCATGCACTGCGCAGCCAGGTGGAGGGTGGCGCACGTCCGCACAACGCCCTTTTGGGGCCATATGGACATCTTCGGGTGGATCCCTGCAAGGAGCTGAGTATCTACTATATCATCATCGGCGGACGGACCGTGGACGACGAGAAGGAGGGCGCCCTGCGCTATCAGAATGAGATCCAGCTTCCCAAACTGCATGTGGAATCCTGGGATACCTTCCTGCGCAAGTTGCGCCGGACATAAAAACAGGGGGCAGCCCTTCCGGGCTGCCCCCTGTCACAGCATACAGACTTACTTATTCCCCTTCAGGGCCTTCATACGGTCAGCGTGGCTGAGGATGCGCTTGCGCAGGCGCAGGTTCTCAGGCGTGACCTCCAGCAGCTCGTCGTCGCTGAGGAACTCCAGGCACTGCTCCAGAGACATCTGGCGGGGCGTGGTCAGACGCAGGGCTTCATCCGAGCCGGAGGCGCGCATGTTGGTCAGCTGCTTCTTCTTGCAGATGTTGACCGAGATATCCTCCTGCTTGGGCGTCTCGCCCACCACCATGCCGGCGTAGACCGGGGTACCGGGCCCGATGAAGAGGGAGCCGCGCTCCTGGGCGTTGAAGAGGCCGTAGGTCACCGCCTCGCCGGTCTCGAAGGCCACCAGGGAGCCAGTGGCACGGCGGGCGATGTCGCCCTTGTAGGGGGCGTAGCACTCAAAGACCGAGGCCATGATGCCCTCGCCCTTGGTGTCGGTCAGGAACTCGTTGCGGTAGCCAAACAGGCCACGGGCGGGAACCAGGAACTCCAGCTTCATCCGCTCGCCCACCGGGTTCATCTCCAGGATCTCACCCTTACGGGAGCCGATCTTCTCCATAACGGCGCCCACGGAGTCCGCGGGCACGTCCACCACCAGGCGCTCAATGGGCTCGCACTTCTTGCCGTCGATCTCCTGGTAGAGCACGCGGGGGGGAGAGACCTGGAACTCATAGCCCTCACGGCGCATGGTCTCGATCAGGATGGACAGAGACATCTCGCCGCGGCCGGCCACGTTGAAGGAGTCGGTGTTCTCGGTCTCGGTGACCCGGAGGGAGACATCCTTCAGGGTCTCCCGGAAGAGGCGCTCCCGCAGCTGGCGGGAGGTGACGAACTTGCCCTCACGGCCGGCGAAGGGGGAGTCGTTGACCGAGAAGGTCATCTCGATGGTGGGGGCGGAGATCTGCACGAACTCCATGGGCTCCACCGCGTCGGGGGCACAAATGGTATCGCCGATGGTGATGTCGCCGATGCCGCTCATGGCAATGATGTTGCCGGCGGAGGACTCGGTCACCGGCACCTTGCCCAGACCGTCAAACTCGTAGAGAGAGACCGCCTTAGCCTTCTTGGCAGGCTCGTCTGGGGTGTGGAAGTTGCACACCGCGATCTCCTGGTTCTGCTTAATGGTGCCCCGCTCGATGCGGCCGATGGCGGTGCGGCCCACGAACTCGTTGTAGTCGATGGAGGAGACCAGCATCTGGAAGGGAGCATCCACATCGGCCTGGGGCGCGGGGATATAGTCCACGATGGTCTCAAAGAGGGGAGTGAGGTCCGTGCCGGGCACATCGGGGGAGTAGGAGGCGGTGCCCTGACGGCCGGAGCAGAACAGGGTGGGGGACTCGAACTGCTCGTCGGTGGCGTTCAGGTCCAGCAGCAGCTCCAGCACCTCGTCCATGACCTCATGGATGCGCTGGTCGGGGCGGTCGATCTTGTTGACCACCACGATGACCTTGTGACCAAGCTCCAGGGCCTTGGAGAGCACGAAGCGGGTCTGGGGCATGGGGCCCTCGGCGGCGTCCACCAGCAGGATAACGCCGTTGACCATCTTCAGGATACGCTCCACCTCGCCGCCGAAGTCGGCATGGCCCGGGGTATCCACGATGTTGATCTTGACATCTTTATAGTGCACGGCGGTGTTCTTGGCCAGGATGGTAATGCCGCGCTCGCGCTCCAGGTCGCCGGAGTCCATGACGCGGTCCACCGTGGCCTGGTTTTCACGGTAAATGCCGCCCTGCTTGAGCATCTCGTCCACCAGGGTGGTCTTGCCATGGTCGACGTGCGCGATAATGGCTACGTTTCTCAGTTTGGTATTCTGCACGGTAAGCACCTCTTAAAACAAGTTGGTTTATGACCTCTCCCTCGAAAAACTATCGCCGCCCGGTCCGGATCGCCCGCTCCGGCACATGGTCCGGCGTCCCGCAGGGAGGGAGCTCCTGCGGCCGTGCCATGTTCGGCGGCTGCGGCAGCACCGGATCGACCGCTCACATTCCGGTCTCCTCTGCACTGCCGCCCAATCAGCAGAGAATATTATAGGCTATGCCCGGTGGAAAAGCAACTTTTTTTACGTTTAGAGCCCTCTTTCAGCTATTTTCCCAATGCGTGTGTCAAAACCTGGGGTTCATACGTGCGCTTTTTGTCCTGGAGCAGGATTCCCTCTCAAATCGGCGGGGCGCTTCGCCGTTGACAGGCCCCTACGTTTCGGTTAAAATACAAATCGTGATCGGTAGATCCCGATCGATTCGCCCCTGTACCTCACCAGGATAGAGGGTCCGCCTCCTAAGGTTGCGTTACAACGGCCACCTCAAAAAAAACTAAATAAGGGATTGCAGTTCGACTTTGATCGGGCTATAATCATATATCAGACACGTCCATATAGCTCAGCTGGATAGAGCACACGCCTCCTAAGCGTGGGGTCGGAGGTTCAAATCCTCTTATGGACGCCAGTGAACAACGCCGAAAGCCTTTGTTTTCAAGGGTTTTCGGCTTTTCTTATATAAAAAGCTACGAAAAAGCTCTTTCACTGTATGAGATAAAATTCTACTCCAAAATTTGATTTTTGACAACCCCTCCAGAATCGAACGGTTGTTATAAGACAAAATCGCCAGCTAATTTTTAGCAGAAAACGGGCTGTTCTTGCTAATGAAAATGCCCTTCCTGCTAATCAGCCCCAAAATCGTGCCAAAAATCCAGCTAATCAAAAAAGGCGGATGTTTTGAATACCATGCAGTTATAGCAGATAAAATTAAATATCGTTATGTACATAGAGCGTCTATTTGCCCCGCATTGGGGATGGATAGGCGCTCTTTTTTTATGCCCAAACCCATGGGCAAATACAAGAGATTGGAGGTGTTTTATTTGAGCAAGCCTGTTTATACCGCAGACAAGCCGAGCGACTGTCATTACTGCTACTTCTGGACGAATGGCAGAAAGGGCTGCCGTCTGGGTAGAAATAATTGCTACTACTTAATCTCTTTGCCGCCGAAACCCAAGTCGGAATGTGATGGCTGTCCCTATGGGCGAGATCACCCGTGCATTGGTTGGTGTACGAAGAAGGTTATGCGTGAAGTGGGGCTTCGTTGATATGGATGTGTATGAACAGGAATACCGCTTCTACTATTTTGCCCGATGTCCTTACGAAAAGACGGATACGACTTTCCGCAGCATTCCGCTGACAACAGAAAGTTTTCCGCAGAAAGAAGGTGGTGAAGCCGTGTGAGTTTTGATTATTTTTACGGTCAGCAATCCGATCTATTCACATTCTATCGAGTTCCGAAGGTGTTGTTCACGAACGAGAGGTTCTGGAATATTTCTGCCGATGCCAAGATGCTGTATGGCATTTTGCTTGACCGCATGAGCCTGTCTGCCAAGAATGGTTGGATAGATAAAAACGGTAGAGTGTATATCATTTTTACAATCGACGAAGCGAAGATGGCTCTGAACTGTGCTGAACAAAAGGCTATCAAGCTGCTCAGTGAACTTGAGAAGAAAGCAGGATTGATTGAACGTAAGCGCCAGGGTTTGGGAAAGCCCAACCTGATCTATGTGAAGAACTTTATCTCTGCTGTGGATTCACAACTCTTGAATTGTGAAAATCACAATTCTGGAACAATGGAAATCACAACTCAAGAACTTCCGAAATCACAATGTAATAATACTGATATTAAAAATACTGAATTTAGTGATACTGATTCTATCTTTCCTTCCGGAAATGGTGGAATGATGGACGAGAATGACCGGTATCAAGAATACTTTGATTATTTCTCGGATCAGCTTAGTATGGATTTGTTGAAGAAGGATTACCCTTACGATTCCGAAATGCTGGATAACATTCTGGAGTTGATCGTTGAAACAGTTTGCACGAAGCGACCGTTGATTCGCATTGGTGCAGAGGAGCGTCCGGCAGAAATTGTCCGCAGTCGGTTTATGAAACTGAATGCCGAACACATTCGATATGTTATGGACTGCTTCAAGGAGAACACCACAAAGATTAGAAATATCCGTCAGTATATGCTGACTACGATATACAATGCGCCGACGACAATAGACACCTACTACGATGCTCTTGTTCGGCACGATATGTCACACGGATATTTGGAAGGAGGATTTAAGAAATTGAAAATGAAGCGAGAGGAAGGAGAGTGACGATAAATGTCGAAAAAAGCAACCATCATTGCGGTGGTCAATCAGAAAGGAGGCACTGGAAAGACCACCACCACCGAGAATCTGGGCGTTGGCTTGGCTCTTGAAGGAAAAAAGGTGCTTCTGGTAGACACCGATCCCCAGGCTTCCCTGACGGTCAGTTTGGGCAATCCCTGCCCGGATGATCTGTCTCCGACACTTTCCGATCTGATGGGAAAGATTATGATGGAAAACCCTATTACTCCCGATGAAGGGATTCTTCATCATCCGGAGGGCGTTGATTTGGTGCCGTCCAACATCGAACTCTCAGGTATGGAGGTAGCACTGGTCAATGCCATGAGCCGGGAAACCATTCTCCGGCAATACCTGGATACAGTCAAACAGAATTATGATTACATTCTTCTTGACTGTATGCCGTCTTTGGGTATGCTGACCGTCAATGCGTTGGCAGCTGCCGACAATGTGCTGATACCGGTTCAGGCAGCATACCTTCCTGCAAAGGGTCTGGAACAGCTGCTTGGAACCATCAACAAGGTCAAGAGGCAAATCAACCCGAAACTGAGGATTGAAGGGATTCTTCTGACGATGGTGGACAGCCGCACCAACTACTCCAAAGACATCAGCAATCTGATTCGGGAGAGCTACGGCGGAAAGCTGAAGGTTTACAAGACCGACATTCCCCGCTCTGTCCGTGCAGAGGAAATCAGCGCAGAGGGAACCAGTATCTTCAAGCATGATCCCAAAGGCAAAGTTGCCGAAGCCTATAAAATTCTGACGAAGGAGGTGTTAAACAATGCAGAAAAAAGGCGCAAACATCAGCTTGAAGGGGTACGATGATATTTTCTCCACCGATCAATCCAGAGCTGAAGCCCAGCAGGAGCGTGTGCAGGAAATTCCGCTTTCTGAGCTACACCCCTTTGAGGGACACCCCTTCCGTGTGGTTGATGATGAAGAAATGATGAAAACGGCAGAGAGCGTCCGAGATTTCGGAGTTCTCACTCCTGCGATTGTCCGTCCTGACCCCGACGGTGGTTATGAAATCGTTTCTGGTCACAGGCGGCACCGGGCATCGGAGCTTGCGGGTAAGGAAACCATGCCTGCGATTGTTCGTGACCTGGACGATGATGCAGCCATTATTTTGATGGTTGATGCGAATTTGCAGAGGGAGAGTATCCTGCCGAGTGAAAGAGCATTTGCTTATAAGATGAAGCTGGATGCGATTAAACATCAAGGTCAACGCACCGATTTAACTTCATCCCAAGTTGGGATGAAGTTGCAGGCAATGGATATAGTCGGTCAGGAGGCAGGAGAAAGCAGAAATCAGGTACACCGTTATATCCGTCTGACCGAACTGATTCCGGAACTGCTGGATATGGTAGATACGGGTCAGATCAAATTCAATCCTGCGGTGGAGCTTTCCTATCTGGCAAGTGAAGAACAGAAGGATTTTCTTTCTGCAATGGATTATGCTCAAGCAGCTCCTTCCCTTTCGCAAGCACAGCGAATTAAAAAGCTCGCACAGGAGGGCGAGTGTACGCTGGATGCGATGTGCGAGATTATGAATGAAATCAAGAAGGGAGAGCTGGACAGAGTAACCTTCAAAACGGATTCGTTGCGAAAATACTTCCCGAAGTCCTATACCAACAAGCAGATGGAGGATAAAATCATTCAGCTTTTGGAGCAATGGCAGAAAAAAAGAGAAAAATCAATGGAAAGGTAAGGTAAAAAATGTTTACACCCAAAAACATTCAGGGCGCTTTGGAAGAACTCTACGACCTTTGCGATCCTGATTATATGGTAGATATGCTCGTAAACTACAGTGAGGAGTTCGATGATATTTCTCCTGCGCTTCTGGCAAAGTCGTTTCAGAAAAATGCCGAGATGATTAGCGAGTATCGAGTATTGTCCTCTGCTGGTGAGGGTATCGACTATCAGGGAAAGGTACTTCTGAACAGCAGAGCCGTGCGGCTTCTGTCCTATGTAGAAGATATGAGCGGCGATGAAAAAGTTCGCACGATTCAGAGCAAGGAGCTGTGGTTAGCAGAAGATATGACATTCTATGTGGTGTCCTGTATGTCTACGATCACGATGGACAAGGAAGAAGCCATTTGTCTTAACGAACACCGCAGCGTGGTTACTACGGTGGAATGCGAGGACGATATTTTCTTCGACATGGGTTCCCTGATTTGCGAACTGGACGATATTTGCTTGTTCGAGCTTTTAGCCGATGTGGATGCGACTATTTATGAACTGTAACAGGTTCATGGATGGTCGCTTTTCTTATTTCCAAAGAAACGGAGGTATCGAAACTTGAAAGAATACGATGTGAAGATCACCGAAACCTTGGAGAAAACGGTTACGGTGCAAGCAGAATCTCACGATGCGGCAGAGGAACAGGTTAGAGCCGCTTATTACAATTCGGAGTACATTCTGGACTCCGAAAACTTTACCGGTGTTGCGTTCGGCACGACCGAGGAACGGGAGGTTCAGAAAGAACAGGCAGATACCATGAATGTGTTGCTGGTAAAGCCGTTCATGTATCCGCAGGCTGTGCAGATCGGCTGTGAGCTGGAGGATTTGCAGAAAGCCGTAGGTGGCGATATTGAGGCAACTTATCCGTTCAATGAGCCGGTTGCACTGGTGATGCACGACGAAGGTAAACTCGTAGGCAAAGAACTGAACCGTGCGCTGCGTGATGATGACGGCGATATTTATGACATTATCGCCGGTGATTTTCTGGTTGTGGGATTGGGCGAGGATGATTTTTGTTCTCTGTCCCCGGAACTGATGAAGCAGTTTGAGGAACACTTTCATCAGCCTGAGACTTTTGTACGCATGGGGCGCAGCATTATGGCGCTTCCCCTGCCGGATGACATGGTGAAGAAAGAAGATGCACCTGTCAAAGCTGATTCGGTTCCCCACAAAAGTAACCCTGACCGAGATGTTCTGTAAGGAGGTTCTTATGCAAAGAAATTCGACGATTGGAGAGCTGATGGAGCGAAAGCGGATTCAGGATGGTGCCAAGGAGTACCAGGGACATACCTATATGGACTTGGCACGATTTGATGACGCCACCAAGCACATGATTATTTTCGATGTGCTGACCGATGAATCGCCTGTCGGTTGGAAAGGCGAAAGAAATCGCCTGTATTTGAGCGATGTGGGTTATCAGAAGGCTCTGGATAACCAGAAAGCTGGCAATATCAAGATTATCAGCCATGCCGCAGTTGCCAAGGGCAATCTGTATTACGACCACAGAGATATGGCACGATAATCTGTTCACTCTACTGCTTGCAGGAGGTGATGAATCATGCAGGAAGAAGTTGAAAACAGAACAGTAAACCTGGCGATCAGCACAACCAAGCTGACGGGGCGCACTATCATTGCCGGTATCCGCAAGTATTTGCAGCACCGGGAAAAAGTGAAGATGAAAAAGGCACGAGACCCTGCCGTTCATGGAAAGCAATCCGTGAAACAGCTTTTGGGACAGAATCAGGGTGCTACGAATGTTGAGATCGACAAAGAGAGTATCCGTGATTTTGAAAAGCTCGCCAAGAAGTATGGCGTGGACTTTGCCGTAAGAAAAGATAAGTCCGTTGATCCTCCCCGGTTTCTTGTTTTTGTCCGTTCTAAAGATGCAGATGCTTTGGATGCAATCTGCAAGGAACATCAGGCAAGGGCATTAACCAAGAATGAAAAGCCGAGCGTTCTGGCGCAGCTGAAGAAGTTCAAGGAAATTGTCGCAGCGATTCCGAAGAAGGTTCGAGAGAAGAAACAGGAGCGTGATCTGTGATGGATAAGAGAAAAATGAAAAAGCTCCTGATTCTGAATTTACCGTATTTTCTGGTAGGGTTGTTCGCTACGAATTTAGGAGAAGCATGGAGATTGGCTGAGGGGGCAGATTCATCTGCGAAAATCCTCAGCTTTTTTCATGCCCTTCCGATAGCCCTGAACAATCCGTTTCCCAGCTTTCACCCGTTGGATTTGCTGATTGGTATTCTCTGCGGCGCAGGACTTCGGCTGGCTGTCTATCTAAAAGGCAAAAACGCAAAGAAGTACCGACACAATGTTGAGTACGGTTCTGCTCGTTGGGGAACGGCAAAAGATATTGAGCCGTTTATTGCACCAAAGTTCGAGGACAATGTGATCCTGACGAAAACGGAGCGGCTGATGATGAGCAATCGCCCGAAGAATCCTGCCAATGCCCGAAATAAGAATGTTCTGATTATCGGCGGTTCGGGTTCCGGTAAAACTCGCTTTTGGTTGAAGCCAAACCTTCTCCAGATGCACAGTTCCTATGTGGTCACTGACCCGAAAGGCAGCATCGTGATTGAGTGCGGCAACGCCCTTTTGAAGCATGGCTACACCATCAAGATTTTCAACACCATCAACTTTCAGAAGTCGATGCACTATAACCCATTTGCCTATATCCATTCAGAAAAAGACATTCTGAAACTGGTGACAACGCTGATTGCCAACACAAAGGGTGATGGAAAAGCCGGTGATGAGTTCTGGACGAAGGCGGAAACGCTGCTCTACTGTGCCTTGATCGGATATATCCACTATGAAGCTCCGGTTGAGGAACAGAATTTCTCCACCCTGATTGAGTTCCTGAACGCAATGGAGGTGCGGGAAGATGATGAGGAGTTCCAGAACCCGGTGGATCTGATGTTTGAAGCCCTGGAAAAGAAAAAGCCGAATCACTTTGCAGTCCGTCAGTATAAAAAATACAAGCTGGCTGCCGGTGTTGTATGCTCTAAAAGACTTCTTAATCAAGCGGTTGGGAAGTCTCTTAGAACACACAACCTAAAACCGAAGAAAGGAGCGCAAGTTATGAGAAAAAATGAGAAAATCAC
>NZ_JADMVY010000010.1:0-153175 GCF_015547905.1 Clostridium sp. J1101437_171009_A5 | reverse complement strand
CAGATGGGCGACGAGCTCCTGCAGCTGGTGGCCGACGTGGCCAGCGGCAAGCAGACCAAGGCCGAGTCTCTCGGCTATATGGAAATGGCCATTGCCCGCGTGTGCAACTACGTGTAATTTACTCTCATCTGAATAAGAGGTGTACCATCCCATGGAATTCGTGACCTTTCTGCGGGACGGCATCCAGCTGCCCGGTCTGCTCACCGCGGACCGGCAGCGGGTGCTCTCCCTGGAGGAAGCGGGTCTGGGCGCGTGGTCCACTCTGACCGCCTTCATCGCCGACGCCGGTCCGGACCTGCTGGCCCGGGCTGCGTCGGCGTCGGCGCAGTCGGAGGGAACGCCCCTCTCCTCCGTGCAGCTGCTCGCGCCCATCCCAAAGCCCTGCCATGACATTCTGTGCGTGGGTGTCAACTACCGGGACCACCTGGAGGAGAGTGAGGCCGCAATGGGCAAGATTGCCCATCAGGACAGCGTCTATTTCTCCAAGCGCGCCCACATCATGACGCCCCATGACGCCACGATTGACGGTCATCTGGATCTGGACCCCTGTCTGGACTACGAGGTGGAACTGGCCGTCGTCATCGGCCGGGAATGCCGCAATGTGGCCCCGGAGGAGGCGGAGGACTATATCTTTGGCTACTCCGTTTTCAATGACATGTCGGCCCGGGGCATCCAGATGCGGCACAACCAGTGGTACCGGGGCAAGAGCCTGGACGGTTTTGCCATCATGGGCCCCACACTGGTCCACAAGAGCGCCCTTCCCTTCCCCATTGAGGTGGACGTGTGCAGCCGAGTCAACGGCGAACTGCGTCAGAGCAGCAATACCCGGCTGTTTCTTGCGGACATCCCCCATCTCATCTCTGAGCTCTCCCATGGCATCACGCTGGAGCCCGGCGACATCATCGCCACCGGCACCCCCGCCGGGGTGGGCATGGGCTTTGACCCGCCCCGCTGGCTCAAGAGCGGCGACACCGTGGAGTGCGAGATCCAGGGCGTGGGTCTCCTGCGGACCCACATCCGATAACATCTCCCCACCAAACATGCAGGCGGGAGGATCTGACCGATCCTCCCGCCTGTTTTTTATTCCTTTTTTCCCAGATAGAGCAGCTGGGTACAGCGCTGGATACCATATGCGGCGCAGTCCTTCTGGATCTGCTGCGCCTCTTCCAGAAGCGCCTCATACTCCGGCTTACCGGCCGCCTTCTTTTCCACCAGCTCTACCAGCTTGGCATTTTTGGTCTCCAGCTTCCGGTCCATCTCGGGCTCCTCCAGAAGCTCTGCCGTGCGCACCTCCCGGAGCGGAAGGCGGCTCAGGATGGCAAGGATCTCCTCCTTCTTCCAGGTGGGACGCTGAAAGCCCCCCGAGAGCATATCCAACTTAGCCTCCAGCGTATGCTGGGCAAAGTGGACCTGCTGAGGGCGGTTCTGACCGTCGGAGAACATCTCATTGATGACCAGCCACCCGCCCGGCCGCAGCACCCGGAGCATCTCATGGAGCACTGCGTCATAGTCCTCGATGTGGTGCAGGGTGTTGGAGAGGGCCACCACCTCAAAGGTACCGTCGGCAAACTCCATATGGGCCCCCTCTCCCACCTGGAACTCGATCCCCTTGTCCCCGTTTTTCTCCCGGGCCTGCTCCACGGTCCGGGTATCGCTGTCCAGGCCGATGATCCGGGAGCCCTCCGGCATGACCTCCGCCAGGCTGAAGGCAAATTCTCCAAAGCGGGTCCCCACATCCAGGGCCAGGCCCTGGTTCAGTTCGGGCAGATATTCCTTTAAATGCAGCATATGCCGCGCCTCCTATTCTGATTTGGCAAACTGCGCCCCCGGTCCTCTTCCCAGGTCCGGGGGCGCAGTGCATATCGCCGTGTCTTACGGCTGTACCAGGACGATCCCCAGCCGCTTTGCCGCTTCCTCCGCCTCGGCCAGGGACGGGGAGGCATCCCGCAGCACCAGGCGGCCGCCGCCGCGGTTGAGGGTATCCACCATACAGGTCATCTCATCGGTGGTAATGGTGATCTTCTGGAGGGAGGGCTCATGTCCCTCTACGATCTCCACTTCGATCCCGTCGTCCTTCACCATCTGCACGGCCTTGTTGTACATGGCATAGTCCGAGGTGGATGCCCCGTACACCGCGCCCATCAGAACGCCCGGGATATTGATGGAACGGCGGGCAAACAGCTCGGGATAGAGCTCCACCCGTACCTTGCGGATGGTCCCCTTGACCAGCTCATGGCAGATGCGGGCCGCGTTAGTGGGGCTGCCCACCGCCTGGCTGCTTCCGCCCACCACAGCGTCTCCCAGGGTGTGGAGAATGCTCTCGGTCCCCTGGGCCAGCTGCTTGGCCTTGGCCTTGGCCTTTTCCAGCGTCTCGGCCATCTTCTTGGCCTCGGCATCCCGGACGGCCTGGCTCACCAGGGATTCCACCGCGGGCTTGCGCTTGAAGAAGGGCTCCATATACTCCACCACGGTGGGTACCAGGTGGCGGCCCGACTCCACATGGACCTCTGCGGCCATGGCCAGCATCACGTCAAAGGGAACGTTGACCGTCATATCCACCTTCATGCACAGCCGACCGGCATACATACCCATCAGGATGGCGCCGCCCACGTGGGTGGTGCACAGGGCGGGCACCAGCACCCGGGGGGTGCAGGGCACGCCGATGGTGGGCGAGAGGGCCAGCACCATGGCCTTTTCCATCTGCTCGGGGGTGCCGCCCCCGATGGAGACGGTGGCCGCCGCAATGCAGGCGGAACCGGCGCCGAAGCCCTCCATATTGCACCCAGTGGTCACCTTGCCCACCCGGAACAGGCTTCCGATCTTGATGACCAGCGCGGCGGTCTCGGCCACCGTCTTGTCATCATAGCCGTGAACCATCATGGCCTTGATGAATCCGGAGTAGGGGCAGGAATCGCCCGTTCCGGCGCAGGGGCGCAGACCCACGCAGTGGTTGCCCACCTGGGCGCCCAGGGTGTAGAGCAGGGCGTCGTCCAGGAAGGAGTCCTCAAAGCATTTGCTTCCCTCCTGCGCGGCCAGCTGGGAGGCTACCGTGCCCAACAGGATGCTCTCGCCGTCCTTGACACCGATCTCCACCGCCTTGAGGTTGTGGGCATATTCTTCCATGATCCCCGTGAGGATCTCCTCCCGGGACTTGCCGGTGCGCAGCTCGGTCTCCACCAGGACCACGTCCACCACTCGCACGCCGTATTCCTGAGCGACGGCCACCATCTCACTGACGGTCAGGGGCAGTTTTTCCTGGATCGCAGCTCTCATGTCAGGCATTGGTTCTCCTCCTTTTTCCGTATATGACGAATGGGTCGTCTTACTTTACCACGCGGCCGGTGGCGTAGTTGGCCTCGATGGCCCGGATCTCCGGCAGTCCCATGATCTCATTGAACTGGGCGAAGGGGATCATGGTGTCGATGAGGGTCTCGGTGGTGTCGTCCCGGCGCATGCCCTCCCACAGGTCCACCATGGCCTTAGTGGTCACATAGACCGACGCGGTGGGGTAGATGATGAGGTTGTAGCCAAACTCGGAGAGCTGAGCATTCTTGAACATGGGGGTACGGCCGCCCTCCACCATGTTGGCGAGGGTCAGGCAGCCGGGCAGCTCCTCATTGATGCGGCGCATCTCCTCCTCGGACTCGGGAGACTCCACAAAGAGGATGTCGGCGCCGGCCTCCTTGTAGGCATGGGCGCGCTCCAGCGCGGCGTCGATGCCGTGGACCGTGCGGGCGTCAGTGCGGGCCATGATCATGAAGTTGGGATCCACGCGGGCGTCCACCGCGGCCTTGATCTTGCCCACCATCTCCTCCATGGGGATGACCTCACGGCCCACCATGTGGCCGCACTTCTTGGGCATGACCTGGTCCTCCAGCTGAATGACGGCCACGCCGGCCTTCTCATACTCCCGAACGGTGCGCATCACATTGACGGCGTTGCCGAAACCGGTGTCCGCATCGGCGATCACGGGGACGCCGGCGCACTCCACCATGTTGGCGGCCCGGGCCACCATCTCGCTCATGGTCATGAGGCCCACGTCGGGCTTGCCCAGATGGCTGGCGGACTGGCCATAGCCGGTCATGTACACCGCGTCAAAGCCCAGGCGGCCGATGATCTTAGCGGTAAGCATATCATGGGCTCCGGGCGCCACAATGGTCTTCTTGGAAGCAAAGAGCTCCCGGATCTTCTTCGGTCCGTTCATGAAAATCACTCCTAAATTTGATGTTTTAGATCATTTATTCTTCCGTTGCGGCTCCCACATACTCCTTGAGGAAGGAGCAGGCCGCGTCGGGATAGTGCTTGCCCAGAACGCCCATGGCGTAGAGGAGATAATTCCGGTCCAGGATCACATCGGGCTCCTCCAGCGGGAGGAGGGAGATCCCCGGCTCTTCAAAGCTCCGCAGGACCATGGTCCGTCCCGCCGCCTCCTCTGTGTGGACGAAGATGCCGCCCACACAGAGCACCCGGTGCACATGGCGCAGATCGCGTCCCATGGCGGTTCCCGCCATGATGCCCATGACCGGGTCCTCCACCTCGGCGTAGTGGCCCGCATGGCGGCGCAGAGCCGTGCGGATGGCGCAGGTGGCCATGGCTCGCTCCAGCATCCGCTCCTCCTCGGTCTGGGGGATGTAGTCGGGCTGGTCCTCCAGCTTCTGGGCAAAGGCCAGCACCCCCTCCGGGGTCGTCCCGTCCGGGTCGTCCATGGCCCGGAGGATGGCATTGGGTCCCACTGCCTCGGGGATGCCGGTGGCACTCACCCGCAGGCCCAGGTTGCCCTCCACCGTGCGGTAGGCAAACTGCTTTTCGTTGTTGATGACCAGGCCCCGCTCCTCAATGGTGAGCTTTTCCAGCTCCGGCAGGATGGAGTGGATGTCGGTGGTGGCGCCGCCGATATCCACCAGGATGAGGGAGCCCGCCCCCTCCTGCTCATAGGTGCCCCGGGCCAGCAGCTCACTGGCCAGCAGCACTGCGCCGGGGGTGGGGACCACTGTGTGGTCGGCCAGACTGTCCCGGAACTCCATCAGGCCCTTGGCCCGGGTGATCTGTTTGATGAACTGCTCGTGGATGGCCTCCCGGGCGGGCTTTACGTTGAGCTCGTGGATGGTGGGCATGATGTTGGGCACCCGCACATAGGACACCCCAGCCCGGGCCAGCTTTTCGGCCACCTCCCGCTGGGCATATTTGTTGCAGGCGATGATGACGGTGGCCCGGCTGTGGAGCTCGCAGATCATCTCCGCGTTTTCCAGGGCACAGCTCTCATCTCCCCCGTCCGTCCCGCCCGAGAGCAGGATGATGTCGGGGTTGATCTCCAGGAGCACCTCTTTCCGGTAGGCGAGTGGCTCCTCGGCCGAGACCACCTGCATGACCCGGGCTCCGGCAGTCATGGAGACCTCTTTGGCCGCCTTGGCGGTGACCCGGGGCATATACCCCAGGGCCACCATCCGCAGGCCGCCGGCGGCGCTGCAGGAGCTGTACCGCTGTACCGCCTCGTCAAAGTCCACGCCCTGCTCCCGGATGCTCTGTTCGGCCCGGGCCGCCCCGTCCATAATGTTGTCCAGTGTGGTCAGGGACTGACCCCGGCCCAGAAAGGTGAATTTACCCCGCTCCAGCCGGAAGGCAGCCGCTTTCGTATAGGTACTGCCTACGTCGTAGACCAGCGTATTGGCACGCATGTGGCACTCCTCCCGTTTTGCTCAGTCCTCGTCGGGCACCAGGGCATAGCCCTCCATGAGACGGCGGGCGGTGCGCACCAGCGCCGACTTCTTCACCTCGTTGCCCTCCACGGCGGCCACCACGGGGATGACGCCGGCGGGATGGCCGATCCGGATGGTGTCGATCGCATCGATGTGGGGGATGACCTGATTGACGATGGTGCCCTTGATCTTGGCCGCCGCGCCGGTGCAGGCGGTGGCGGTGCCGGCATAGGTCTTGTGGAGCACCTGCATGAACATCAGGCGGGAGACAAAGTCCACATCCTCCTTATGGATGGTCTTGCCGCTGGTGAAGTCCACATAGTCGGCCGCCTCGGTGACAAAGGCCACCATGGGGAAGGCGGGAGAATGCTTGGTGGCGTCGGCGGGGTCCTTGGCCATGCCGATCATGGCGCAGCACTTGGAGCGGATCTCTTCCAGATAGGCCAGCAGCTCCTTGTTGCCGTCGATGACGTCGGGGGTCTCGGTCCCCTTCATGCCCACATCCTTCGCGCGGACAAAGACGCAGGGATTGGCCACGTCCACAATGGAGACCTCAATGGGACCACGGCTGGTCTCCAGGGTGTCCACCGGGTGGCCGGTGGGCAGGACATTGCCGGTGGCCGCGCCCGCGGTGGAGGCAAAGTCCAGCAGGATGGGGGCGCTGGTACCGGGCACGCCAGCGATGGCGCAGTCTCCCTTGACCCGGGCCTTGCCGTCCTTCACCTGGACCTCGGCATAGAGCATCTTGCCCGTGTTGGTATTGTGGATGCGCACCCGGGTCACCGGCTCCACCGCCTTGACCAGGGACTCGTCGATGGCAAAGGGACCCACGCCGGAGGAGATGTTGCCGCAGTTGCCCTTGTAGTCCACCACCCGGTCGGTGATGGAGACCTGAGCGAAGGTGTAGTCCACATCGGCGTCCGGCCGGGAGGGAGGCCCGATGATGGCCAGCTTGCTGGTCAGGGGGTCCGCCCCCGCCAGGCCGTCGATCTGGCGCACATCGGGGCTGCCGAACAGCCGCAGGATCAGCTCATCCCGCTCCTTGGGATCGGTGGGCAGGTCGTTTTCCTTGATATAGATACCCTTGCTGGTGCCGCCGCGCATGATGACAAGGGGAATTCGTTTTTGCTCGCTCATGGCTCTCACAGCCTCCTGTCTGAAAAATGGGGTCTCTTATTTCTTGGCTTTCTTCTCCTGGATGAGCCGGGTGATGGTCTCCAGGCACTGCTCGGGGGTGGAATCCGGACCAAAGAAGGCGTCTACGCCCAGGAAGCTCACGCCCTCCTTCTTGATCTTCTCCTCGTAATACTGGTGCTCCTCTTCCTTCTCGGCGATGCGTCCGCCGGCCCAGACCACCATCTTGTCCCGCAGGCCCAGCCCCTTGAGCCGCTGCTCCACACGGGGGAAGAGGGTGCCGCCCAGGCCCAGCAGGTTGCTCACGCCCACGGCGTCGGCGTTGGCCTCGGCCGCCACCTCGGCCACAGTCTCGGGCAGGTTCATGCCCCGGAGGAAGACCACCTCATAGCCCGCGTGCTGGAAGGTCTCCCGGATGAGATTGATGCCGTTGACGTGGGCGTCGGCGCCCACCGTGGCCAGTACGATCTTCTCAGGACGGGTGGGCTCCTTCTCGGGCTCCACCTGGATGTCCTCCTTGGTGACGGCCACCCGGCTGGGATCGATCCCCAGAGGTGTGTAGCCGGGCACGTAGCGCTTGATCCCGTCGGGGTCCCGGTTGACCTTGACGAACCGCTTCAGGTCCCAGCCGCCGGCACGGGGGCAGTCCATCCGGCCGCTCTTGCCGCCCTCCACGATGAGGTCGATGAGCTCGGTGTCCTTCCACTGCATCCAGAAGGCGGGAGTGATGTCCTTGGGCTTCAGGCTGCGCTCGGGCAGGTGGAGCACCGCCTCCAGCACCGCCATGGCCTCCTCCAGGATCTCCGCCTTGCGCTCGGTGATGCGGCTGTCCTCGATGTCCACGGCATAGGTGTTGGTGAATACGTTCTCAGTGCCCCAAATGGCACGGCCCATGGAGTCGCCGGTGGGGATGCCCACGCTCTCGGCCGCCTTGGGCCGGTAGAAGTCGGCGCCGCCCAGCTTGGCGTTGACCGCCATGCGGGCGAAGTGGGCCGCCTCGGCGATCAGGTCGCCCGGAGGGCTCTGGAAGGTCTCGGGCACCACGATGAGTCCGTCGCTCCACAGGGTCTCCCGGAAGGCCCGCATCAGGGCCAGGTCGGCAAAGATATTGATGCCAGCAATGTTCATCTGAATGGCGGAGAGCTCCCGGGGCAGTCCGGCGTGGATGGCCAGACCCTCGGCCAGCAGGCACATGGCCAGGGCCATGCCGTCGGTACCGCCGATGTTGTTCAGGTGCTTGTGGGAATCCAGCTGCACATAGATCTTGTTCTCGGCGCAGATCTGGAGGGCCTTATAGCCGTTGACCACCTTGGTGCGGTAGTCGTGGATGCCGCGTCCGCCGAAGTGGACGTGGATGACGGGGCCGATGTCGGTGCCGTCAAAGCCCGCGATGAGAGCGTTCAGAATGGAGAGATGGGGGGTATCGCCCGTGGCGTTGATGCGCACCGGATGGCGGGAACCGCCGCCCATCTGAATGAACTCCCGCTCACCCTTGGGGGTAATGCCGCCCTTGCCCCGGGACTGCTCGATGAGCTCCCGGCCCTTCAGGGGGTCGATGTGACGGGTGGCCTCGGAGTGGACAAAGTGGAAGATGGTCTCGTCGAACTTCTCGGCAAAGGCGTACATCTCCTTGGACTCCTTGAGGGTCTCCTCGGCGGTGTTGCGCCCCAGGATGGGGTTCTGGACCGGCCAGCCCCGCTCTCTGGCCTTCAGGGCCAGCTCATGGATGCGGTAGCCGCTGCGGACCACGCCCGCCACCTCTCTGGGATAGGGGGCGGGAAGGCCCACCACTTCTCCGTTCTCGTCCAGATCGGGCATCTCCACGCCGAAGCAGTCGGCATAGGCGCGGACCGCCTCAATATCTTCCCGGATGATCCGTTTGGTTTTTTCCTGCATATCCATATTCACTCACTCCATTCCCAGCTCGGCGCGGACCCGGGGGATCAGGCCGCCATAGGCCAGTGTCTTCAATACATTTTCCGCCAGAGGCGGGAAGGTGTACTCCACTCCGTTCACCGTCACTTTGCCCTGCTCCAGGTCTACCTCCGCCAGGTCGCCGGTCTTGACCTGTCCGGCCAGATCGGCCGCCCACACCGGAAGTCCGATGTTGATGGAGTTGCGGCGGAAGATACGGGCAAAGCCCTTGGCCATGATGAGGGACACGCCCCGCTGCTTGAGGGCGATGGGGGCCTGCTCCCGGGAGGAGCCGCAGCCGAAGTTGCGCCCGGCCACCAGGATGCTGCCCGGCTCATAGACGGCGTTGAAATCCAGTCCGGCCAGTCCCGCCATGGCAAAGCCGCCCAGCTTGTCATAGGGCTCGGCCATCGCATAGCCGGGGAGGATCTGGTCGGTGTCCACATCGTCCCCCAGGACGATGATCTTTCCCTTGATGATTTCCATGTCAGTCCTCCTTCTCCGGCACGGTGATGACCCCCGCCAGAGCGGTGGCCGCGGCGGTGGCCGGCGAGGCCAGATAGATGTTGGCCTTCATGCTGCCCATGCGCCCGGGGAAATTGCGGTTGGTGGTGGAGACCACCACGTCCCGCTCGCTGGTCAGGCCCTCATGGGCGCCGAAGCAGGGGCCGCATCCGGGGTTGAGGACGGTGGCGCCCGCGTCCCGGATGATCTTACACCAGCCCCGCTCCTCCATCTGGTCCAGCACCTCCCGGGAGGCGGGGACGATGAGGGTATTCACATCGGGGTGGACATGCTTTCCACGGAAAGCCTTGGCCACCTGCTCCATGTCGTTGAGGCGTCCGTTGGTGCAGGAACCCACCACCACCTGGGTGACCTTGGTGCCCGCCACTTCCTTCACCGGCACCACATTGGCCGGAGAGAAGGGCCGGGCGATCTGGGGCTCCATGGCGGAGAGATCCAGCTCGCGGGTCTCCACGGTGTCCGGCTCTTTTTCCTCGGTGCCGAAGAGGGTGATCATGGCGCCCAGCTCAATGCCCATGTTGCACACGGTCATCCGCTCCTCCACCGGGAAGTCGGCGATGCCGGGGCCGGTGAAGAGGAGGGCCCGGTCCACCAGGTAATCGGTGCCGAAGAGGCTGCCCAGATAGAGGATCAGGTCCTTGCCGAACACATTGGCGGGCCGTTTTCCGCTCAGATGGATCTGGACCACCTCGGGGACTTCCAGGTCCAGCTTTCCGGTGGCCATGGCGGCGGCCAGCTCGGTGGAGCCCACGCCCACGCCGATGGCGCCGTAACCGCCGCAGGTCCCGGTGTGGGAGTCGGCGATGACCACCAGTTCTCCGGGCTTGGCCCGGTGCTTCTCATACATGAGCTGATGGATCACGCCCTCGCCCCGCTGGTAGAGGTGGACCCCAAACTCCCGGGCAAAATCGTCCATGGCCCACACGCTGTTGCGGGCCTTCTCGCTGGCGGCGGGATAGATGTGATCCACAATCAAGATCACCCTGTCGGGATCAAAGACCTTCTTCACGCCGATCTGGCGAAACATATTGATGGCAATGGGGGCGGTCACATCATGGGCCGCCACATAGCTGACCCGGCAGGACAGATCCTGTCCCGGTCTGGCCTCGGCCACACCGGCGGCCTGGGCCAGGTACCGCTCGATACAGTTCATAGCCGTTCACTCCAATTCGTTCCGGTTTGTATCACAGGGAAACAGGCGGAGAGACCCACGGGTCTCTCCGCCTATGGGTCATTTCTTGTTCAGCTCCCGCATGATGTCCAGGTGCTGGATGGGAAGCTTGCCGAAGCGGATGTTCAGCGCATTTTCCACCGCGTCGGCGGTCGCCGGGATGGTGGGGATCAGGGCGGGCTCGCCCACGCCCTTGGCGCCGAAGGGTCCGGCCTCTCCGTTGCCGCTCTCCACCACGATGGGGTAGATGGTGGGGGCGTCCATGGAGGTGGCCAGCAGATACTTGGAGAACACCGGGTTGGTGATGCGTCCGTCCTTGGTCTCGATCTTCTCCAGCAGGGCAAAGCCGGTACCCATGACCACGCCGCCCTCGATCTGTCCTTCCACCGCCTGGTGGTTGACCGCAGTGCCCACATCGTGGGCCGAGATCACGTTGAGCACATCCACCAGACCGGTCTCGGTGTCCACCTCCAGGTCCACCAGAGTGGCGGCGTAGGAGTACACCTCGAAGGGAATGCCGAACATATCCGCGGGGTTGAGTCCGGTGGTCTTGGGGTTATAGGAGCCGCAGCCCAGCGCCAGCTTGCCCAGGCGCTTCATCTCACCCATCAGCTCCGGATAGGTCATCTTGACCGTGGGGTCGGCAGCGGAGAAGATCTCCCGATGCCGGAACACAAGCCCCTCCACCGGGACCTTCAGATAAGCCGATGCCACTTCGGCCAGGGTCGCCTTGGCCATGCGGGCCGCCAGCATAGTGGCGCTGCCCGAAATAAAGGTCTGGCGGCTGGCGGAGGTGGCGCCGCCCTCGGGGGTGACCTGGGTATTGGCGGCGGTGACCCGGATGTCCTCATATTCGAGGCCCAGCTCCTCCGCAGCGATCTGGGCCATGGCGGAGGTGGAGCCCTGGCCGATGTCGGCGCAGCCAACCATCAGGTTGACGCTGGCATCGGGGAGCACTTCCACGAAAGCGCCCGCCGGGTTGGGAAGGCCAGTGTTGCCGATGCCGTAGTACATGGCGCCATATCCTCTGCCGCGGCGCTTATGGGGTGCGGTGGGCACACAGGGAGGCAGGACTTCCGCCGCCTTTTTCTTCACCGCTTCCAGGCACTGCACAAATCCCACGCCGTCGTCCAGCACCTGACCGGTGGCCGTCATGGAGCCCGGACGGTGGGCATTGAGGATGCGGATGTCGATGGGGTCCATGTTGAGCGCCTTGGCCAGTGCATTCATCTGACCCTCATGGGCCACGGCCACCTGAGGCACGCCGAAGCCGCGGAAGGCGCCCGCCATGGGATTGTTGGTATAGTAGAAGGTGGCGTCCACCCGGACGTTGGGGATCTCATAGGGGCCGGCCGCATGGACGGCGGCGCGGGTGATGACCGCGGGGCCATAGGAGGCATAGGCGCCGGTATCGCCCAGCAGCGTGGCCTCCACGGCCAGGATCTTGCCGTCCTTGGTGGCGCCGGTCTTATAGTGCATCTTCATGGGGTGGCGCTTGGAGGAGACCATGGTGGACTCCTTCCGGCTGCGCACCATCTTGACCGGGCGGTTGGTATAGTAGGAGAGCAGGGCCGCATGGCACTGGACCGAGATATCCAGCTTGCCGCCGAAGCCGCCGCCGGTGGTCACCTGCACCGAGCTGACCCGGTTGTTGGGGAAGTTCAGCATGGCCGCCACCTCACCCCGGTCATAGTGGGGGTTCTGCGTGGAGGCGTACACCGTCATGATGCCGTTTTCATAGCTGGCCAGGCCGCCGTCCGGCTCAATGAACATGTGGGAGAGCATGGGGGTCTCATAGTCGTTCTCGATGATGATGTCGCACTTGGCAAAGGCCTCATCCACATTTCCGTGCTCCAGGTGCTTGCTCTGGTGGACATTGGTGTCCCCGTGGATCTTGGGGGCATCTGCCTGGGCGGCCCGCTCCACCGAGAGGACCGGCTCGATCTCCTCATACTCCACCCGGATGGCCGCCAGCGCGTCCTCCAGCAGGTCGGGCGTCTCGGCTGCCACCACGGCAATGGCGTCGCCGTAGCGGCGGATCTTGTCGTCCACCAGGATGGGCTCATCCTTGAGGATGATGCCGATGCGGTTCTTGCCCGGAATGTCCTTGGAGGTCAGCACACAGGCTACCCCCGGAATGGCGAGGGCCGCGGAGGGATCAAAGGACTTGATGTATCCGGCCGTGATCGTGCTGCGGAACACCCCGCCGTAGAGCATGTTGGGCATCTCCAGATCGGCGGCAAAGCGGGCGGTCCCCCGGACCTTCTCCATGGTGTCCTTCTTGACCACGCTCTTGCCCAGAACCGCGTGGCTGGCCTGGACCGCGCTGGTCACCTCCAGCTTTTCCTGCTCTAAAACCTTGGTCTCCGGCTTCATACGGCAGCCCCTCCCTTCGCGTCCCGGGCCATCTCCACGGCCTGGATGATCTTGCTGTAACCGGTGCAGCGGCAGAGATTGCCGGACATGGCCCGGCGGATCTCCTCATGGGTGGCCTTGGGATTGCGGTCCAGAAGGGCCTTGGCCGAGAGGATCATGCCCGGCGTGCAGTAGCCGCACTGTACCGCGCCCGCCTCCACAAAGGCCTGCTGGATCTCGTCCAGCTCGCCGTTTTCCTTGCCCACGCCCTCCAGTGTGATGACGCTTCCGCCCTCCACCTGGCCGGCCAGCATCAGGCAGGAGGTGACCGCCTCGCCGTTGTAGATAACGGTGCAGGCGCCGCACTCGCCCTCGCCGCAGCCTTCCTTGACGCTGAGCATGCCCATGTCCTCCCGCAGGAAGTCCACCAGGCGCTTATTGGGATCGGCCTGAACCGAGACGTCCCGGCCGTTGAGGTTGAATCGAATCGTGATCTGTTCCATCTCTGCTTCCTCCTCGCCTCACATCAGGCCAAACTGGGTGAGGATCTGATCAAAGCACCGGCGGGCGGCGCCCCGGACGCCCTCCCGCTTGTAGACGACCGAGGGCCGGTTGGCGATGGCCGCCTGTACCGCGTCGGTAAAGAGCGGCAGGGTTCCCTCCAGAGCCTCCTTCGTCAGGGGAAGTCCCTTCAGGGCCTCCTCCAGCGCGGGCACCCGCATGGGGTGCTTGCTCACGGCGCCCAGGATCACCCGGGCGTCCTCCACCCGGTTGTCCGCGGTGCGCTTGATGTACACGCTCACCGCCAGCACCACAATGGCCAGGGACTTGCGCTTGCCGATCTTGAAGTACCCCACCGCCTCATCCTTGCCGGGGGCGGGGAAGCGCACCTCGGTGAGCAGCTCGTCGGGCCGGATCTGGCAGTTGCCCGGGCCCTGGTTGAACTCCTCAATGGTCATGATCCGCTCACCGCGGGTGCTCTTGAGCACCACTTCAGCCCCGTAGGTGAGGAAGACCGTGGGCGAGTCGCCGGCGACGGAGGCGTTGACCACGTTGCCGCCGATGGTGCCCAGGTTCCGAATCTGGGGGGAGCCCACATGGATGACCGTCTCATAGAGGGCGGGCAGATGCTCCTGAACATAGGGATGGCGCTCCAGGGAAGTGAAGGTATCCAGCGCGCCCAGCTTGACCAGGCCGTCCTCTTCCTTCACATAGCGCAGCTCGGAAATCTTGCCGATATCAATGACATGCTCGGGGCGCTTGACCCCTTCGTTGAGCTCGATGACCACGTCGGTGCCGCCGGCCACCACGGCGCAGCTGGCCTGATGCTGTTCCAGCAGGGAGAGGGCCTCCTCCACAGAGCGGGGGGCATGATAAGTAAATGGCTTCATCACCACATAACTCCTTTCTGTGCGCAGGCCGCCTTATTTTCCGGTCCCGCAGATCTTGGCGCCGGTCAGGTCCTCCCAGACCTTGACCACGGAGGACATATCCTCCCGGCCCTGGCCCTTGGCCCGGGCCGCCTCATAGACCTGCACCGCAGCGGCGGTCATGGGCAGAGGCACCTTCTCATCCCGGGAGGCCTCCAGGGCAAGGCCCAAGTCTTTGTACTGGAGATCCACGGCAAAGCCGCCGGTGAACTGGTCGGCCATGATGAACTTCTCCAGCTTGGCGTCCAGAGCATAGCTCCGGCCCGAGCTGACCGAGATGACCTCCTTCATGGTCTCCACCGACAATCCGCACTTGACGCCCAGGGTCAGGGCCTCGGCCAGAGCCGCCATATTGCAGCCCAGCAGGAGGTTGTTGACCATCTTGATGGCGTCGCCGCCGCCCACCTCACCGATGTGGTAGATGTTCTTGCCCAGCACATCGAACACGGGCTTGACCTTCTGGAAGGCATCGTCGTCAGCGCCCACCATGATGGTGAGGGTGCCGGCGGTGGCGCCGGACACGCCGCCGCTGACCGGGGCGTCGATGTAGGAGATCCCCTTCTGGGCCGCCTTCTGGGCCATGGCCTTGGTGCTGTTGGGGGCCACGGAGCTCATGTCGATGATGACGGTGCCCTTCTTGCAGTTGTCAAAGACGCTTCCCTTGCCGGTCATCACGCCCTCTACGATCTTGGCATTGGGGAGGGAGCAGATGATGGCGTCCACCCGGGCGGCCAGTTCTCCGGCGGTGGCGGCGCCTATGGCGCCCTTGCCCTCCATCTCTTTTACCGCAGCCTCCACCACATCGAAGGCGTGCACTTCATAGCCGGCGGCGATCAGATTGCAGGCCATAGGCTTACCCATGGCGCCCAGACCGATAAATCCAATTTTCATCTTTAACCACTCCACTTCTCAAATTTCCATCCTTCGGGCCGTTGCGGACCACGACTGCGCGTTCTCTCTGCTTTGTCTCAGTCGGGATCCGCAACGACCCGCGCATATCCTTACGTTACATCGGTGTGTCATGCGGTGATTTTGAAAAAGCCCCCTCCGAGCGCCGGATCGGACGGACGGAGGGGGCACCTCAGTCATGCATTGGCTTGGTACGGATCAGCGCAGGCCATCCTCGCACTTGGCTTCGGACTTCTGGAGGCCGCCGATCCGGCCAGCGCCGTTGACGGTGGCATGGGGACGGCCGCCGTCGGAGAGGACCACGGCCATGATGATCTCATCGGCCTTGGGGGCGTCGGGCACACGGACCTCGAAGGAGCCGTAGTGGGTGCGCACGAAGGCGGCATCCTTGTAATGCAGGGAGATGTCCAGGGAGGCGCCCACGCCGGCCACCTTCTCGTTGGAGGGGATGATGGACTTGCCGCCGCCGATGGCGTCACGGATGGGCTTGCCGGCCTTGGGATGCAGCATGGCGGAGGAGTGCTCCAGCTCGCCGTCCACGCCGACCAGGCAGCCCTTGCCGTAGGTCTCCACGTTCTCGGCGCCCAGCAGCTCCGCACCCTTGCGGGCCAGCAGGTCGCCCAGATACTCGCCGTACTCGGTCAGCTCGCTCAGATCCTCCTGCCACTTGCCGGCATAGGGATTCTTGATGACCGCCGCCACGGAGACCGTCTTGATGGACTTCTTCTCGCCGTTCTCTACGGGCATGTCCGCGCCGCCCTCGTAAAAGACTTCTTCCAGGTTGGTGACGATCTTGCGAATCTTAGGCTCTTTCATGGAAAAACACTCCTTTTATTCAAAACTAGGTTATATTCTCTTCCAAAATTCCATTTGGGTCATAGGTGACGGTCACGCCCTGCACCGTGGCGATGCAGGCCAGAAGGTTTCCTCTGCGGTACTGCTCCTCCGCCTCCCGCAGCACCTGTTCCAGCGCCCGTTCCTTCTCCTCCCGGCTCAGGGGCTCCACGGATACCACCACAGGGAGGTCGGCAATGTCGCTGTCCGGGTCCAGCTCACCCGCCAGGCGGGTATGGACGGCCGGGGAGTCGATGCAGGAGCGGTCCGCCAGCAGGGTGGCCAGGGCGTCGGCCTGTGCGCAGCGGCGGGAGAAAACCGTCACTCCACTGGCGATTCCAGTGGTCAGGCTCCGTCCGCCCAGCCCGCTGGTGGCGACTCCGCCCACGCCCTTTTCGGCGGTCAGGTGGACCACCCGGTCCACTCCGCCCCGCTCCAGATCATAGAGTACGCCAAGCCCCAGACTCTGGCCGGGCGCCAGGCGGAGGGCGATGTCTCCGCCGTTGTTGGCGGTGACTTTCTCGGCCCCCTGTGCAAAGAGGAAATCGGCTACCGCGTCGGCCACCGTTCCGGCCACCGCCGCCATGGGGGTGAGCCAGGGGTCTCCGGTCCGGAGTACCGCACGGGCCATGGTCTCACCCGCTCCGGTGAGCTGTTCCAGCTCCACCTGGGGGGGATACCGGCGGAGCATCTCCAGGGATGGACGCAGATCCTCCAGACAGGCGGCAATGACCGGGAATGCCGCGCGGCACAGCTGCGTATCCCCTTCCCCGTTCCGGCTGGCGGTGATCACCATGGAGACGGGTCCAAAATCCACGAACACCTGTCCCGGTTTCAGGTTCTGCATCACATCCGCTGTCATAGGCTTACCCCTGCTCCACTTCCTTGCGGAGTTCCTCCGCGGGGCGGATGCAGTCCATGTGGCCGCCGATGGCCTCATAGTCGGCTCTGGTCATGGTGTATTCCACCGGAGCCACCGTGGCGGGGGTGGGCACCCAGGTAAAGCCGTGGTCCACCACCTTGCCGGCATCCACGATAAAGTTGATGCCGCCGCCGGGGAGCACGTAGGCGGGGGCGCCGCCCACGGTCAGCACTGCCTTGCCCTCATGGACCGCCTTGGTGATGGCCACCGGCTTGGAGCACACGCCGCCTCGGGCGCTGCCGCCGGTTCCGCCTACGTACATGACAGAGGCCAGAGAGGACTCACAGTTGTTGGTAATGTCGTCGGCCAGGGCCGCGGCCTTTTCGGTCAGGGGGATCTCCTTCACATCGCCGTCAGCCTGGACCTCAAAGAGAGCGCGGATCTCGCCGGTGGTGTTGGTCACCAGGATCTGCATTCCGGCCTTGGCCCGGGTCATGTCCACGCTCTTGATGGCATCCCGGGGGGTGGCAATGGTGGTGCCGCCAATCCCGGTGCCATGCTCTCCGAAGTAACGGCCCCGGGAGGACTTAGTGGCGTTGGGCACCACGCCGCTCCACTCCATGCCCACCTCAGCGCCGGCCAGATGCTCGGTGAAGAGGCCCACCACATGGTGGTCGATGACGATGACCTCGTCCACCGCTTCCTTCATCTTCTTGGCAAAGAGTCCCACGGTGGCGCTGCCGCAGCCGATGCGCATCTTGGACTCCTCCACGCCGTTGATGACGGGGGCCTTCCCGGCCTGGACGCGGATCTTGATCTTCTTGTTGACCGAGAGCTCCACCTCTTCGCCGTTGGCCAGCTCCACGATGGTGCGGGCCACGGTAAAGCCGTCGGGGCCGGTCAGCTTATTGGCGCCGCCCACAGCGATCATCTTGGAGCCGTACTCCTCCGTGTTGACCATGCCAACCAGCTTGCCGTCCCGGTAGACGGGATCGCCCTCTTCTCCGATGTAGGTATTGGTATCCAGCTTGACCGTGACGCCCGAATAGCTCAGAGGCGCCGGTGACCACCGTGACGACCTCCACCCCGTCCCGGACCTCCGAGACGATGTGGGGAGCGGGACGGATACAGGGATAGTTGGTTCCCGCGCCAACAGCGGTAATGACGGGCCCGTTCAGGCGGGAATCCGGATAATGTACGGCGTCGTTCTGGAGCACCAGCTTCCGGTTGCGCACCAGCTTGCCGTTCTCATTGGTATAGCGCTTACAGGCACCGGTATGTCCCACGGGCACATGGCACTGCACCGGGCAGGAGGAGCATACCACGCTCCCATCCGTGGACTTCTCCGGACGGGAAATGGCGCCGAACTTACAAACGCGGGTACAGATGCCGCACTCGGCACACTTCTCTTCATCGACCACCGCTTTGCGCTCCACAATGTGGACCGCATCCAGCGGACAGTTCTTTTCACACAGGGTACAGCCCTTACAGGCCTCCTGATTCACCACGACCATGGCGGTCTCGCCTCCTTCTATACCTGGGTCCGCTCCGGCGTCTCCAATCCCCGGCGCGGACCGGGTCTTCTGTTTTTATACCACCTTGGCCGCGCGCTTGCAGGGCGGGGTGTTGCGGCTCTTGGTCACCTTGACCTCGCCGTCGATGAGCACGATGCTGATGCCGGGGATGTCGCCGCACTCAAAGGCCTCGGCGGCGGTGTTGGCCACGGAGCCCATGGGGGCATCCATGCACACCAGATCGGCCTCGCGGCCCACGGCGATGACGCCGGTGTTCAGGCCGTACACCTTGGCGCTGTTGCCGGTGGCCATGCAGACCGCCTGGGCGCCGGGGATGCCGGAAACGGAGGACACCTGGCAGATGTTGCGCAGGATGCCCAGGGGGATGATGCCAGTGCCGGAGGGGGCGTCGTTGCCGAAGATGATCCGGCCCAGCTGTCCCTTCTCCTGCGCGCGGCGGGCCACATAGTCGGTGACCTTGGGGTTGCCGCACTGGACGATCTCCATGGCGAACTCGGTCTCGTCCATCAGCTTATCCACCTCGTGCAGGGGAACTGCGGTGGGGCCGCCGTTGATGTGGGAAATGACATCGGGCTTGGTGGCCATGACCTGCTCAGCGGTGACGGTGGAGCTGCCGGGGATGGAGGTGCCGCCGGTGTGCATCTGCACCTTGAAGCCGTGCTTGTGGGCCCACTCCACCATGGGGGCGGCATCGGCGGGATCCTTCACGCTGCCCAGGCCGATCTCGCCCACGGTCCAGACGCCCTGCTCCTTCAGGTCGATGAAGTCCTGCTCGGTCATGCCCTTCTCCAGGATGACGCTGCCGCCATGGACCTTGACGCCGGCGGGGCGGAGGGCTGCGAAGGACTTGTGGGCCAGGATGGCCAGAGCCTTGGTGCCGGCGGGGTCCTTGGGACGGCCGGGCATATGGCACTCACCAGCGGAGATGATGGTGGTCACGCCGCCGTGGAGCTCGCCCTCGATGAAGTTGCTGGCAAACTGACGGTGGGCATAATCCCCGATGGTGGTATGTACATGGGTGTCGAAGAAACCGGGGGCCACGGTGGCGCCTGCGGCGTCGATGACCTTGTCCGCCTCCACACCGTCGGCCACGCTGCTGTTGCCGACGGCTGCGATCTTCTTATCCGTGATGACAATGGTATCTCCGTCCAGGACGGGATGCTCGATGTCTCCGCTGAGGATCATACCGATATTTTTGATGATCGTGGAACCCATAATGACAATCTCCTTTCAACCTTTGGGCGGTTTCTGCCGTCCACTGCTTGTCTGTTGCAACGTGATACCAGTGCCGCCCAACTGGATGGGTGGGTACCGGCAAATCATTTCGCCGGAAGGAACCGGGGCATCCATTTTTCAACGGAAGCCCCGGCGCCAGCGTTTGAAACTAAGTCCGGGTCCTGTCCTTGTACCCTTCGTCTCTCTTATACCAGTTTGTAGTCGCCAAACTCGATCCAGCCCTTCTTGCGCATGAACTCCGAGATGACCCAGGAGAGAATGGCGGGCAGGACGAAGCAGATCAGGATCATGCCGATCCAATCCATCGCGCCGGGAGTGAGGGCGACCTCGCCCATCTTCACGGCAGCCTCAGAGGGATTCAGCCAGCCGGTCACCACACCGATGGGGCCCACGATACCGGAGGTGCCCATACCGGAGGAGATGGGCGCGCCGTTCATACGCAGGCTGAACAGGCAGGTGGCAATGGGGCCGGTGATGGCGGCGGTCAGCGTGGGGGGGATCCAGAGGATGGGCTTCTTCAGCAGGTTGGGTACCAGCAGCATCGAGGTGCCCAGGCCGATGGAGGCCAGACCGTTGAGCTTGTTCTCACGGTAGGAGCAGACTGCAAAGCCAACCATCTGAGCACAGCAGCCGGCAACCGCCGCGCCTCCGGCCAGGCCTACCAGACCCAGGCCGGCGCAGATGGCCGCAGAGCTGATGGGAAGGGTCAGAATGATACCCACAATGACCGACACCAGGATACCCATCAGGAAGGGCTGCTGGTTGGTGGCCCACATGATGATGGTGCCCAGCCACACGGCAAAGGAGCCGATGGGCGGTGCGATCAAATTGGCAACCAGAACACCCACACAGATGGTGACGGTGGGGGTGATGATCAGGTCGATCGGTGTGCGCTTGGAGACCAGCTTACCGGCCAGGATGGCCACCAGGCTGACGAAATACACCGCCAGCGGCCCACCGGCCGCGCCCAGCTTATTGGCCACCAGGCCAACGGTCGCCAGGGAATAGAGAACATAGGGATCGGCCTTCATGGCGTAAGCGATGGCCATTGCCATGGCCGCACCCTGGATCTCCTTGGTGTAGGCCGATACCTCCGCCAGGAAGGTTCCGACCGCTCCAGGGGTGAACTGACCGATCGTACCCAGGATGGTACCGATCAGCAGCGAGGCGAACAGACCGTGCGCCATGCCGCCCAGGCCCTGGATGAAGATGCGGTTGAACGAGAACTCGATGTTCTGTTCCTTCATGTACTTGCGGAATCCTGTCAGTTCTTGCTTGTTTGCTTGCTCAGACATAGACGTTCCTCCCTCTCTGAAACTTACACTCAACTGTGCTTTTTTTGGGGGTGGGGAATGCGATGCCGGCTTCTGGCGCCTTCCAATTGCCAGCGTTTATACCACGTTCCACACGGGGAACGCAATATACTCAACAGACGTAAGGGCCCCTGCGGACCCCTGCTTTCCTTTTCCATATCAAATGCTTTTGCGCTCTCTTGAACCAACGAAAATTATATATTATAATTTATATGACACAAAGCCGTTGATATGTCTACATTTTTTCTTTTCTGTTCTTTTTACTTTTACATATTGACTAATTTTATTCTTTCTTTTATGCTGAAATTATATCATTTCACCTCTCTCTTTTCAAATACTTTTACAATCTGCAACTTTGTTCATATATATTTTAAATATATAATTCGCTCCTAAAGCGTCAAAAAGAACGGAGGTATTTTGTGCAATGACTCTAAAACAGCTGGAATACTTTCTGGAGATCACTCGAATGGGCAGCGTGACCAAAGCAGCACAGAATCTAAATATCTCTCAGCCTCCCCTAAGTCTCCAGTTAAAATCCCTGGAGGAGGAGCTGGGTACCCCGCTCTTTATCCGCAATAAGCGCCATCTGGAAATCACGTCGGAAGGACGCCTGCTGCGGGAGCGGGCGGAGGCCATCCTCGCCCTTCTGGAGGAGACGGCCCACGATATTCAGGTCGCCGCGCAAAACAAAGAGTCCGTGATCCGGATCGGGTCCATCGGCTCGGTCAACAATCGTCTGCTTCCTCAGATCATAGCGCGCTTCTGCCGCGAATATCCTTATGTACACTTCCAGGTGCGTGAAGGCCGCACCGACACGGTGCTCCGGGATCTGGAGGGCGGAAATGTAGACTTTGGCTTTGTCCGCGAGCCCTTCAATGTGGCGGGCTTTCGTTCCCTCCCCATTCAGGACCCGGTTCTGAGCCCGGGGGAAAACGACTACTTTGTGGCCATCGCCCTGCCTCAATTCTTTGATTTCTACTACGAGGGGGGGCATCTGGCCTCCACTCCTCTGGAGGCCCTCCAGGGAAAGCCCCTGGTGATCCATCAACGCTACCGGGAAATGCTGCTCAGCGCCTGCCGCAAGCGGGGCTTCAGTCCCCACATCATCTGTGAAAACGGCGAGATCCAGTCCTCCCTCAGCTGGGCCAGCGCCGGGATCGGCATCGCCATCGCCCCCTACACCTCCGCCGCGATCAACAGTGACCCCAATCTGGTCATTCGCCGGCTGGAATCCTTCTCCCTCTGTCCCCGTGTCTGTCTGATCTGGGACCCGCTGGTCAATCTCTCTCCCGAGGCGATGGCCTTTATGGCCATGATCTGACAACTCATCCGTCATCCGATGTCATTTTTGCAAGTATTAATTCATACTCATGCAAATTTTATCTCTTTTTTTGAAAAATCTATTGACAGCACCCCTACTTCTGGTTTTATAATAGGCCATGCTTTCAGTTGGAGTATAAGTCAGTTTTGGATGCGAGGCCCGTTCCGCGCTCCATTCCGCCGATTGCAACGTATCTCTCAATACCTTGCAGTTTGATTCCGAGTGAATGCAGCCGAGCCGCCGCAATACCCCTAATCGCGGGGACTGCGCAACCAAAACAGGAGGTCTTTTGTTATGGAGTATGTTGATCAGGTACTAGCCGCCGTCAAAGAAAAGAACGCCTATGAGCCGGAGTTCCTTCAGACCGCTACCGAGGTCCTGGGTTCTCTGCGCCGTGTGGTGGAGCAGCACCCCGAATACCGCGACGCCAAGCTGCTGGAGCGCCTGGTGGAGCCTGAGCGCATCATCACCTTCCGGGTACCCTGGGTCGATGACAAGGGCGAATATCAGATCAACCGCGGCTTCCGGGTGCAGTTCAACAGCGCCATCGGCCCCTACAAGGGCGGCCTGCGCTTCCATCCCAGCGTCAACCAGAGCATCATGAAGTTCCTGGGCTTTGAGCAGATCTTCAAGAACTCCCTCACCGGCCTGCCCATCGGCGGCGGCAAGGGCGGCAGTGACTTTGACCCCAAGGGCAAGAGCGATAACGAGGTCATGCGTTTCTGCCAGAGCTTTATGACCGAGCTCTACCGTCACATCGGCCCCGACTGCGATGTGCCCGCCGGCGACATCGGCGTGGGCGGCCGTGAGATCGGCTATCTCTACGGCCAGTACAAGCGTATCACCGGTCAGTACTGCGGTGTGCTCACCGGCAAGGGCCTGACCTACGGCGGTTCTCTGGCCCGGACCGAGGCCACCGGCTTCGGCGTCATCTATCTGGCTAACCAGGTCCTCACCCATCGCGGCAAGAGCCTGGAGGGCAAGAAGGTCATCGTCTCCGGTTCCGGCAACGTGGCCATCTATGCCGCCAAGAAGGCTCAGGAGCTGGGCGCCACGGTCATCGCCATGTGCGACTCTAACGGCTACATCTATGATAAGGACGGCGTGGACATCGCCGTGATTCAGGACCTCAAGGAGGTCCGCCGTGCCCGGATCAAGGAGTATGTCTCCGCTCGCCCCAGCGCCGAGTATCACGAGGGCTTCCGCGGCATCTGGAACATCCCCTGCGACATCGCCTTCCCCTGCGCCACCCAGAACGAGATCGATCTGGACGCCGCCAAGGCGCTCATTCAGAACGGCTGCTGGATGGTCTGTGAGGGCTCCAACATGCCCTCCACGCTGGAGGCCATGGAGGCCTTTGAGCAGGCCGGCATCCTCTTTGTCCCCAGCAAGGCCGCCAACGCCGGCGGCGTGGCCGTCTCCGCGCTCGAGATGAGCCAGAACAGCCTGCGGCTCTCCTGGACCTTCGAGGAAGTGGACCAGCGCCTCCAGGGCATCATGGCCAACATCTATCAGAACATGTCCTCCGCCGCTGCCGAGTATGGCAAGAGCGCCGACGACTTTGTCTCCGGCGCCAACGTGGCCGCCTTCCTCAAGGTGTCCAACGCCATGATGGCCCAGGGTCTGGTATAACTCTTCGCCGCAATCAGTCTGTAGACATACCGTTTCGAAAGAAGTGCCATATTTTTAAGGTACTTCTCCATACCCTTCCACATATTGAGACGCCGGGGTCCAAAACGGACCCCGGCGTCTTGTGCTGTACGCCTCTATCCCATTCCCCACTCCAGGCCGGGACAGCGTTCCATATTCCATTCATAAGAAGCGGCATCCTCCGAGGCACGCAGAACCAGTCCCTGCCCCGGGGCAAGCCGCAGAAAAAGCCAAGCCCCATGACCTCTCTCCCACAGGCGAAGCACATAGGCGCCTGCCCGCAGATGGTCAAATACCGCCATCCCGCTGCTCCGGGGTTCGTGGCTGGAGTACGTGCAGCTCCCACAGCGCTGGAGGGTGATCTGAAGGGCTCCGGCCGCTCCCAGCGGCGCACTCACCCGCAGCCAGCTTTGCTTCGGCGTAGGCCGAAGGCATCCGTCCTCCGACCGCTCCTCTTCCCCACACAGACAAAAAGAATGCCCTGTCCAGCTCCAGGTTACTGGCTCTTTTTCGCTTTTACCATATACTGCCCGCTTCCAACGCCACCAAAGAGATACTTCCCCTCTGTATTCGTCTTGGTCGTGGCAACGAGCCGCTCTTCCCCGGCACTTACCGCAAACAGGCCCACAAAGCACCCGGCCACCGCGTTTCCGCTCTAATCCCGGATCACCCCGCTTACCGTGCCGTTATAGGTGCGGGTATCCACCACCATGGTCATGATGATGTTGGCAATAGACCCTCCGGTAATGGTCGCGATCATCGGGGCAGAGGGAAGATAGCCGTCGGCCGTGGCCAGCAGCGTATACACGCCGTCCGCCACGTCATAGAAGGCAAACTCCCCGTCTTTTGCCGTGTAGGTGGAGGCAATCGCCGTATCGCCGCTGTTTTTCAGCGTGACCTTTGCCCCGCTCAGCGGGACGGCCATACTCTCCTCCATCACCTGGACCACGCCCGCAATGGCGCCCAGCGCCAGCGTGGCATCCAGCGCACAGACCAGTGCGACCTCCGTGGTGTCTCCCACGGCAAGCGTTACCCCGGCTGCGGGACTGAGGCGGTAGCCCTGCTTGACCGCCGCGACCGTGTAGGTCCCCGCGGGGATCCCGTCCATCGTGTACTCACCGTTGTCATCGGTCATGGTGTGCTTGAAGGGAACCCCTTTATCATCAAAGATCTTTACCGTAGCACCGGGGATGGGCACCGTCCCGTCGGTTACCTGACCGTAGAGGGTAGCAAAGGAACCGGCCGCGGGGGACAGACTCAGATTGATGTCCGCCTCCTGCATTCCCTCCACGGCAAAGGGCTGACTATATTGCAATCCCAGCAGATCCTGCTTGATTTCGGGCATAAACGTGACCTCCTGAACAAAATCAGGCATCTGTATGCCCCTCCCTTTCCCGGCGTTCCTGTCCGCCCCAGAGAGAAAAAACATGGTGCGCCAAACGGCGCACCATGTCAAAAAACGAATTCGCGGAGCGTTTTCTGCCGCATACAGACTTATCCACAAAATGGTGGAATACGGTTCACCCAGCCTCAGTTCTGTCCCCGGTGGACGTGGAGCATCTGGTGGACCCGATTTTTGAGGATATCGTCGTAGAGGGAGCGGATCAGGGGATTTTCCTCACTGCGCTTCATCACCGAGGCCTTGTCCGCCTTGTAGAGTCCCTGGGAGCGCAGGTCCACCTGGCCCCGGTGTCCAAAGGGCTGACCGGCACCGGCCACACAGCCGCCGGGGCAGGCCATGACCTCCACAAAGTCAAAATGCTCCTCCCCTGCCTCGATCCGCTCGATGAGCTGGTCGGCATTGCCCAGTCCGCTGACCACGGCAATGCGCAGCGTCCGCTCGCCATAGGGGACCTCACAGGTCTTGACGCCCTGCATGCCGCGCACACCTGCGTACTCAAATTCCCGCAGGGCACGGGGGCTCTTGTCCTCGGAGAGACGGCGCAGCGCCGCCTCGGTCACGCCGCCGGTGGCGCCGAAGATGACGCCGGCTCCGGATGAGAGGAAGAAGGGCATGTCGGGAGCCTCGATGTCCAGCTCGTCAAATTCGATGCCCGCCTCTTCGATCATCTGCACCAGCTCGGTGGTGGTGAGGACATAGTCCACGTCGGGGCGTCCATCCCGGATGTATTCCTCCCGGGCCGCCTCCGCCTTTTTGGCGGTACAGGGCATGATGGCCACCGAGACCGTCTTTTTCCCGTCCCGCTCATCCTCCAGGCGGTAGTGCTCCCGGAGGACCGCACCGAACATCTCCATGGGAGACTTACAGGTGGAGAGATGGGGAACCAGCTCCGGATGGGCCGTCTCGGCATACCGAACCCAGGCCGGGCAGCAGGAGGTAAAGAGCGGATACTCCTTTTCCCCCTCCTCCAGGCGCTTTTTGAGTTCACCGGCCTCTTCCATAATGGTCAGATCGGCGCCTACGGCGGTATCAAAGACCTGATCGAAGCCCATGCGGTGGAGGGCCGCGATGATCCGGCCCATCACATCTACTCCGGCGCCCAGCCGGAACTCCTCGCCCAGCGCCACACGGACGGCGGGGGCGATCTGGACTACGGTGCGCACACCGGGATCGTGGATGGCGCTCCACACCCCGTCCGCGCTGCTCTTGACGGTGATCGCGCCGGTGGGGCAGACCGCGGCGCACTGCCCGCAGTCCACGCAGTTGGTCTCGGCCAGCGGGCGCTCAAAGGCGGTGGAGACCGTCATCCGGGCACCCCGGTGGGCAAAATCAATGGCGCCCACATGCTGGGTCTCGTTGCACATGCGGACACAGTCGCCGCACAGGATACACTTGGAGGGGTCCCGCACAATGGCCCGGGAGGAGTTGTCCAGGGGCTTCTGCTCCTCCAGGGGGCGGAACCGGATGTCCCGCAGACCAAAGCGGCGGGCCAGCTTCTGAAGGCTGCACTTGCCGCTCTTTTCACACAGGGTGCAGTCCCGGCAGTGGGCGGAGAGCAGCAGCTCCAGGATCATGCGGCGGTGCTTGTAGAGCTTAGGGGTATGGGTGCGGATGCTCATACCCTGCTTGGGCGGGGTGGAGCAGGCAGCCACCATGCCGCCCCGCTCGTCCTCCACCATGCACATCCGGCACGCGCCGTAGATGGAGAGGTCGGAATAATAGCAGAAGGTGGGCAGCTCGATTCCCGCCTTGCGCACCAGAGTGAGAATATTGGGTTCCTGGTCAAATTCCACCCGGATCCCGTCAATAAACATATACTTAGACATCTGCATCCTCCTCAACCCCGGGATATGGCATGGAAGCTGCAGTTTTCCATGCACGCGCCGCACTTGATACACTTGCTCTGGTCGATGACATGGGGCTTCTTCACCGTACCGGAGATGGCGCCCACCGGGCAGTTGCGGCTGCACTTGGTACAGCCCTTACACAGCTCCGGGTCGATCGTGTAGGAGAGCAGCGCCTTGCACTGACCGGCCGGGCAGGTATGATCCACCACATGGGCCAGGTACTCATCCCGGAAGTATTTGAGCGTGCTCACCACCGGGCCGGCCGCCGTCTTGCCCAGACCGCACAGGGCGGTGGCAGAGATGGTATCCGCCAGCTGTTCCAGCAGATGGATGTGCTCCTCCGTGCCTCTTCCCTCCACAATGTCGTTGAGCAGCTCCAGCATCCGCTTGGTACCCTCACGGCAGGGGACGCACTTACCGCAGGATTCGTTCTGGGTAAAGTTCATAAAGAAGCGGGCCACTTCCACCATGCAGCTCTTGTCGTTCATGACCACCAGGCCGCCGGAGCCGATCATGGCGCCCACCTTTTTCAGGGAGTCAAAGTCCAGAGGCATATCCAGGTGCTCTTCCGCGCTGTTGAAGCACAGGCAGCCGCCGGAGGGGCCGCCGATCTGCACCGCCTTGAAATTGCCGTCCTTTACACCGCCGCCGATATCAAAGATGATCTGGCGCAGGGTGGTGCCCATGGGGACCTCGATGAGTCCGGTGTTGCACACATTTCCGGTCAGGGCAAAGGCCTTGGTACCGTGGTTTTTCTCCGGTCCGATGGTCTGATACCAGGCCGCACCCCGGTTGAGGATGGGAGGAACGTTGCAGAAGGTCTCTACATTGTTGAGGACAGTGGGCTTTTCAAAGAGTCCCTTCTCCACCGTGCGGGGAGGCTTGACTCGGGGCATGCCGCGCTTGCCCTCAATGGACGCGGTCAGGGCACTGCCCTCGCCGCAGACAAAGGCGCCCGCGCCCTGGCTGATCTTCAGGTCAAAGGAGAAATCCGAGCCCAGGATGTGCTCACCCAGCAGGCCCAGCTCCTCCGCCTGGGCAATGGCCTTCTGAAGACGGGCCACCGCCAGAGGATATTCTGCCCGGACATAGATATAGCCGTGGTGTGCTCCGGTGGCAATACCGGCCACGATCATGCCCTCAATGACCCGGTGGGGATCGCCCTCCATCATGGAGCGGTCCATGAAGGCGCCCGGGTCGCCCTCGTCGCCGTTGCAGACCACATACTTGATGTCGGACTTCTGCTCCAGCACCTGCCGCCACTTCTTTCCGGTGGGGAAGCCGCCGCCGCCCCGGCCCCGCAGGCTGGACGCACTGATCTCCTCCACGATCTGCTCGGGCGTCATCTCAAAGAGGGCCTTCTCCAGCGCGCAGTAGCCCCCTACGGCGATGTACTCCTGGATGGACTCGGCATTGATGTGTCCGCAGTGCTCCAGCGCCACGCGGGTCTGCTGGCGGTAGAAGGGAATGTCATCCTGCCGCGCAAAGGCGTTGCCCTCAGCGTCATGGTAGATCAGCCGGTCGATGACCTCGTCCCGGAGGATGCTCTTCTCCAGGATCTCCTCACAGTCTTCCACCTTGACCTTGATGTACAAAAGACCCATGGGCTCGATGCGCAGCAGCGGGCCGCACTCACAAAAGCCGTGACAGCCGCTCTTCTTCATACCCACGGGATGCTCATGGGGACCATGGTCCAGCGTGACGGTGCAGGGGATCTCCCGCTCCTCCATGAGGGTCTTCAGGCGTTCAAACACCTGGAGGGAGCCGCCGGCCACACATCCGGTACCCGCGCAGATGAGCACCTGCTTGCGCTGGCTGCGCAGAAGGCCGGCGCAGCGCTCCCGCAGGGCAATGAGCTGTTTGCGGTTACTGATCCGTTCCATTCTGCTCCTCCTCTCTCAGCTGGGCAATGAGGGCCCGGGCCTTGTCCGGCGTCATGGCCGGATGGACCTGATCGTTGACCGTACAGGCCGGTGCCAGTCCGCAGGCCCCCAGGCAGGACACGGTCTCCACCGTGAAGAGCATGTCCGGGGTAGTGCGCCGCTCGGCGCTCAGCCCCAGCTCCTCCCGGAAGGCCTCCAGCACCGGGACCGAGTGGCGCACATGGCAGGCCGTGCCGTCACACACCTTGATGACATACTTTCCCTTGGGCTCCAGGGAAAAATTCTCATAGAAGGTCGCTACGCCATATACCCGGGCCTCGCTGAGCTTCAGGCCCCGGGCCACATAGGTGAGGGCCTCCTCGGGTAGATAGTGGTACTCCTGCTGGACCTGCTGGAGCACTCCGATCACCTGATCCTTCCGATATCCATGCGCCTGCAGGATGCGGTCCAGAATCTGCTTATCTTCGGGCTTAATGATCTCCACCTGCTTTCTTCCGTTATCGTCTATCGCTTGTCTTCCTCTCGAATCCAAACGCTAAAGTTCACAAACTTCTCAACTTAAAAGATTGTAGATTATTTTACCAAGAAAGTCAATCGCAGACCGGCCCTATTTGAAAAATTCCACATAATTATGCGTTTTGAACAATTTAATTTCCAAAACGGCGAGTTTAATATTTGTTCTTTGCGCGCATGATAGTCCATCTCTCGCGGACATTTGCTGTTTTTGGTCCTTGCAGCCACAAAAAAACAGTCCGGGCGGCACAGCCAGAACTGTACCGCCCGGGTCTCAAAGCAATGATTCAACAGCCGCCTGTCCGCAGCCGATGCAGACACTCCTCCACGGTAGAGCGGGGACAGGCCAGATTGACACGCACAAAGTCTGCGCCTTCCGGTCCGAAGCTGCTCCCGTCGTTAAACGCCACTTTACACTTCTCTACCAAAAAGCGCTGCCGCTCCTCCGGCGAAAGGCCCAGGCCGGAGCAGTCCACCCAGGCCAGATAGGTCCCCTCCGGAGGCAGCACCCGCAGCTTCGGCAAACTACGGCCTACCTCGGCACAAAAATAATCCACATTTCCTTTCAGATAGACCAACAGCTCATCCAGCCATGCCTCCGAGTCCCGATAGGCTCCCACGACCGCTGCCTCCGCAAAGGCATTGGGCGAGAGGGCGTGATGGCGCTCCGCCACCGAGCGGTATCTCCGCCGCAGTTCCTCATTGGGGATGATGATATTGGAGGTCTGGATCCCCGCCAGATTAAAGGTCTTGCTGGGTGCTGTGCAGAGGATGGTCCTCTGGGCCATTTCGGGCAGCGCATTCCAGAACACGGTATGGGGCTGGAATACCAGGTCGCTGTGGATCTCATCGGCAATGACCATCAGATCGTGCCGCAGGCAGAACCGGCCCAGCGCTTCCAGTTCCTCCCGTGTCCAGACCCGGCCCACCGGATTGTGAGGAGAGCAGAGCATCAGCGCCCGGGTCCGGGGGGTGATGCGCCGCTCCATCTCCTCAAAGTCAAAGGTGTACCGCCCGTCTGAGCGCTTGAGCGGGCACCGGTTTACCACCCGTCCCCACTCCTCCACCGCCCGGTAGAAGGGGGCATATACCGGCGTGGAGATCATCACCTCGTCCCCCGGCTCCGTCACAGCCTGTACAGCGAAATTCAATGCGGAGACCACACCCGGTGCGAACACGATCCACTCCCGCTTTACCTCACACTGGTGACGGCGGGCCATCCAGCCGATCACGGCCTCATAGTACGCTTCCGTCAGCACACTGTATCCAAAAATCCCCTGTTCCACCCGCTGCCGGATTGCCGCGAGCACCCCCGGGGGTGACGGAAAGTCCATGTCGGCAATCCACATGGGCAGGAGATCCGTTCCTCCAAAATTCTTGTCCGCCCGGTCCCATTTGACACTCCCGCTCCCTCTCCGGTCCACTGTCCGGTCAAAGATCGACTGCATAGTACACACTCCGTTTCTCCTGTGAATGTTGGTAAGGCCATTGTAGCCGCATTTTCCCCGTCCGTCAATCATCCTTCCCCGCCCGATATACCTGCCATTTTTTAATAAAATCTTCATCCTTTTTTAGTCGGGACTTAGCTTTTTCTGCGGTATCATACCACTGTCCCTTTTCTCTTGACTTTTCACCGGGTGAAAGGTGTATTCTTGTTCCGGTGAATGTTAAGATTCTTTAAACTCCGCCGCCCTTTGATTGACAGATGTCATACGGTCCTCTATGATGATATATGACAAGTTGTCATATCATGCAGGAAGGAGTGGTCGATGATTGCCCAGCAGCACCTTTTTCCGCCTGCCGCCGGAAAAGCAGGAGAAACTGCTTTGCGCCGCCCGAAAGGAGTTTGCACGGGTCCCTTTTGCCGATGCCTCCATTAACCGGATCATTCAGGAGGCCGACATCTCCCGCGGAAGCTTTTACATGTATTTTCGCGACAAGGGGGAGTTATTTTTTTATCTTCTGGATCTCTATGCCCATCAACTGGAGGCGCCCGCCCTTTCCGCGCTGCGCAGCCGGGGCGGAAACCCCTTTCCCGCCCTGCTGGATCTTTTTGACCAGCTGCAGGCCTATTACCGCCTGCCGCAGCGGGACCGCGCGTTTGAAGAGGTGGTGCGCATCCTGCAGCTCAACCATCCCATGAATCCCGATCTCATTCTCCGCTCCGATCTTCCGGAGCCGCCGCTGCTCCGTCTTCTGGACCAGATCGATCCGACCTGTTTGGATTTGCGGCATGAAGAAGATCTGCGTGAGAGCTTTCATCTGCTGTGTGCCGTCACCGGTTCAGCCATCCTCTCCGGGATTCAGATGGAGGACCCCGCCCCTGCCCGGGCACGTCTGGTCCGCATTTTTGATATTCTTCAGCGCGGCATGGTCTCCAAACCGGAGCTGCCGTAGCCACTTTAGGAAAAGGAGATACGTATGGAACAAACCCAACTCACCCAGGGCACGGCTGTGGCGGAACCCGCCGCACCCGCCAAAAAGGAACATGCCCCCAAGTTCAAACCGCCCAAGAAAAAGCGCAAATGGGTCAAGCGGCTCATTGTGCTGGTGGTCATCGTGGCCATTGTGGCTTTTCTCTTGAAAAGCTGCATGGGCGGCACACAGATGGCCATGGCCGGCAGCTATCTTCCCGAAACAGTCTCTATGCAGGACCTGACGGTCACCGTGTCGGGTACCGGTACCATCTCCCCCATCCACTCCTATAAAGTAACTACACTGGTCCGGGGCGAGATCCTGGAGGCTCCCTTCGAAGAGGGCGACACCGTCCACAAGGGGGATGTTCTCTTCCGCATCGATGCCAGCGATGTGGAGACCTCCATTGAACAGGCCCGACTGGCCGTTCAGCAGGCCCAGCTTACGTACGACAATCTGAAAAGCAGCGCCAAGGACGCCAAGCTCACCGCAAATGCCAGCGGCATCATCTCCAAGCTCTACGTGGACGAGGGCGACAATGTGACCGCTGGACAGCAGGTGGCCGACATTCTGGACCGCTCCACCATGAAGCTCAAGGTCCCCTTCCACTCCGCGGACGCCGCCGCGCTCTCTCTGGGACAGAGCGCCACGGTGGTCGTGGACGGCACGGCCCAGCCCATCACCGGCACGGTCACCGACATCTCTCCGCTGGAGGAGGTGGGTACCGGCGGCACCCTGACCCGCACGGTCACCATCTCGGTGACCAACCCCGGCATCATCACCGATTCCTCCACGGGAACCGCCACCGTGGGCACCCTCTCCTGTGCCGCCTCCGGTCCCTTTGAGTATGCCGCCAAAAAGACCGTGGTCGCCAAGACCAGCGGTGAACTGGCCTCTCTCCCCGTCAAAGAGGGGGACTCGGTCACCGACGGTCAGACCATCGGCTCCTTCGATGCCGACTCCATCACCACCCAGATCGAAAATGCCCGCCTGAATGTGGAGAATGCCAAGCTGACCCTGCAAAGCGCCCAGGACAGCCTGGAGAATTACACCATCACCTCCACCATCGACGGCACGGTCATCGAAAAGAATCTGGATGTAGGGGACAACATCGACGGCACCTCCACCACCTCCGGTGGAAATACGGGAACCACCGGTGTCAGCTATCCGGCCGTCATCTATGACCTGAGCGCCCTCACCTTCGACCTGCCCATCGACGAGCTGGATATCAGCAAGATCCAGGTGGGCCAGGAGGTGGAGATCACCTCCGAGGCTCTGGACGGCAAGACCTTTACCGGACGGGTCGACAAAATCAACATCAACGGCACCACCGCCAACGGAGTCACCACCTATCCGGTCACGGTCCAGGTGGATAATCCGGAGGGGCTCTACCCCGGCATGAATGTCTCGGCCAAGATCATCGTGGAGCGGTCGGGCCAGGCCCTGTGCGTCCCCATCGACACGGTGGACCGCGCAGACGGCGGCTCCGTCAAGCTCCCCGGTCCCGACGCCGTGTATGACGAAAACGGCACCATGATCTCCCCCGGCACCATTGAGACCCGAAAGGTCACCCTGGGCCGGAACAACGACGAGTACATCGAGATCCTGGACGGCCTGCAGGAGGGCGATATTGTCCTGAAAAAGAACGAGTCCTCCAGCGCCATGGCAATGATGATGGGAGGCTAAGCCTTGGAACATCTCATCGAACTCAAGGATGTCTATAAAATCTATCAGATGGGTACCGAGACCGTCCACGCACTGGACGGCATCAACCTCACCATCGACGAGGGAGAGTTCGTGGCCATCGTCGGTCAGTCCGGTTCCGGCAAATCCACGGCCATGAATATCATCGGCTGTCTGGATGTGCCAACCTCCGGGACCTATCATCTGGGCGGCGTGGACGTATCGACCATGGACGACGACCAGCAGGCTGAGATCCGCAACAAGATGCTTGGATTCATCTTTCAGCAGTACAATCTGATCCCCAAGCTCAATGTGCAGGAAAACGTGGAACTCCCCCTGCTCTACGCCGGCATCCCGGCCGACGAGCGGCATGAGCGGGCCATCCGCTCCCTGGAGCGGGTGGGGCTGGCCGACAAGCGCAAAAACCTCCCCAATCAGCTCTCCGGCGGACAGCAGCAGCGTGTCTCCATCGCCCGGGCTCTGGCGGGGAATCCCTCGGTGATCCTGGCCGACGAGCCCACCGGCGCCCTGGATTCCCGTACCGGCCGGGAGGTCCTGGGGTTTCTCCGCAAGCTCAATGAAGAGGGGGACACGGTGGTCCTCATCACCCATGACAACTCCATCGCCGTCAAGGCAAAGCGCATCGTCCGCCTTCAGGACGGACAGATCATCTACGATGGAGATGCCAGCGATCCCCGCGCGGTCGTCCAGCCCACCCTCTCCGGCGAAGAGGAGGAGGACATCCCCCCCGGTGTGTTCCACAGTGAGGAGGGGCAGGCATGAACATTTCCCAATCCTTCCGTCTGGCGGTCAAATCCCTGGCTACCAGCAAAATGCGGGCCCTGCTCACCATGCTGGGCATTATCATCGGCGTAGCCGCCGTGATCATCATTACCAGCCTGGGCAACGGCATGCAGAATTATATGAACGATCAGTTTGAGAGCATGGGCTCCAACCTGGTCCAGGTCCAGATCTACGGCCGCGGCATGGGCTCTTCCCGTACCATTGAGCCGGAAGACATGTATGCTCTGGCCGAAAAGTATCCCGACTATATCTCCGGCGTCACCCCCTACGTCACCGCCCAGGCCAAGGTGCGCCAGGGCACGGAAGAGTATGAGCGCACCAGCCTCTATGGCGTGGGCGAGTCCTTCCTGGGCGAGCAGGGCTCCACCATGCGCGGTGAGACCCTCGCCACCGGCCGCTTTCTCAAATTCGTGGATGTGGACCGGTTTCAAAACGTCTGTGTGATTGGCGCCTATCTGGCGCAAAACGCCTTCTCCGGCGATCCGCTGGGACAAACCATCTCCATCGGCGGCATGCCCTATACGGTGGTCGGTGTGCTGGACACCGTGGCCGATCTGAGTGAGGGCAGCGGAGACGATATTATCTACATCCCCTATACCAGCGCGCTCCGGCTCAACGGCATGGCGGACGCCAACTTCTATATGTTCACCAGCACCACCCGCGACACCGCCTCCGCTGCCAAGGGCATCATCGAAAACCGCCTCTATCAGACCTTCCAGAGCTCGGACTACTATTTTGTCATGACCTCGGCCGAGATGATGGACGCCATGGACTCCATGGTCAATACCCTCATGATGATCCTGATCCTCATCGCCGCCATTTCTCTGCTGGTGGGCGGCATCGGCATTATGAACATCATGCTGGTCTCGGTCACGGAGCGCACCCGGGAGATCGGCATCCGCAAATCCCTGGGCGCCAAGGGCAAGGACATCCGCAGCCAGTTTATCATTGAAGCGGGTACCACCTCCGCCATCGGCGGGGCCATCGGTATCGTCCTGGGCATTATCATGGCCAACGTCCTGACAAACGTCATCGCGTTTGCCCTCAACACCACCAACAACGGCTTTGTTGCAGTCCCCACCATCGGCGGTATCGCCGTATCCTTTGGCGTCTCGGTGGGCATCGGTATTCTGTTTGGCTACCTCCCCGCCAACAAGGCCGCCCGCCTCAATCCAATCGACGCGCTGCGGTATGAGTAATCCCATACCCTCCCGTCGGAGAAAAAGGAGTTTTTATATGAAAAAACCGCTTCTCGCCGGACTTGTGTCCGCTGCGCTTGTGGCGGGTCTGATGCCCGCCTCCCTGGCCGCCATCCCCTCTGAGGAGGAGGCGGGCCAGGTCCTCTCCGCCCTGGACATTCTGGTGGGGGATGAAAACGGCGACCTTCACCTGGACCGCTATGTCACCCGGGCGGAGTTCACCAAAATGGTGATCGCCGCCTCTCCCTACCGGGACAGCGCCGGAGAGGCTGCCAGTGTCTCTCCCTATCCCGACGTGCCCCGGACCCACTGGGCCGCCCCCTATGTGCAGGCCGCCGCGTCGGCCGGGTATGTCTCGGGCTATCTGGACGGCACCTTCCACCCCTCGGCCAACATCACCCTGGCCGAGGGTGTGACCATGGTCCTGCCCCTGCTGGGCTACACCTCAGAGGACTTTACCGGCGCCTATCCCGCCGGGCAGATGGCGGCCTATCACAATCTGGGTCTGGATGAGGGGGTCACCGCCACCCAAAACAGCCCCATGACCCGGGAAGACGCCCTCTATCTCTTCTACAATCTTATGACCGCCAAGACCAAACAGGGGAGCTACTATCTCAACACGCTGGAGCCCGGCCTCAATCTGGTGGATCAGAACGGTACGCTGGACCGGGTCGCTCTGGTCAACTCGGCCATGGAAGGCCCCGTGGTGGCAGAGGGCAGCTGGACCTCCAAGCTTCCCTTCTCTCTCTCCTCCGTCACCGTGTACCGGGACGGAAAGCTCGCCTCCTCTCAGGCCATCCAGCCTCTGGATGTGGTCTACTGGTCTGACTCCATGAACCAGCTCTGGGCATACAGCAAGAAGGTGACCGGTACGCTGGAGCGGGTCTCTCCCTCTGCTTCCCGTCCCACCTCGGTCACGGTAGCCGGAACTGAGTATCCTCTGGAGAGCAGCGACGCGGTCTACTCCGTCAGCGATCTGGGCCAGTTCCGTACCGGCGATGCCGTTACCCTGCTGCTGGGCCGGGACGGCGGCGTTGCCGCCATCCGTTCCTCCGGCGTTTTGGGCGAATCTTCCGATGTGGTCGGCATGGTCACCGCGGTACAGAACAGCTCCTACGTGGACGAAAACGGCGACTCCTATACCAGCTACTCCATCACTCTGGTCACCACCTCCGGCGCCACCGCTACCTATCCCACCCGGGATAAATACTGGGACGAGGGTGACCTGGTACGGGTGACCGGAAGCGGAGACTCCATCCAGGTCAAGCGTCTCTCCAGCTCCAGTCTCTCCGGCTCCTTTAATTCCGACGCCACCAAGCTGGGGGACTATACTCTGGCCGACAATGTGGAGATCCTGGATACCTACGACGATACCACCGCCATCCGGGTCTATCCCAACCGTCTGAGCGGCGTGAAGCTCAAGAGCGACGCGGTACGCTTCTACTCCACCAATGAACAGGGCGAGATCGACCGTCTCATCCTGGAAGATGTCACCGGAGATATGCATTCTTACGGCGTACTTACCTCCGCCAAGGAGATCAACGCCGGCATGACCCTGATGGGCAACTACACCCTGGATCTGGCCGGAACCTCCATTCCTCTTGTCACCACCAATACGGTCTACGGCGTACACAAGGGAGCCTGCCAGGTCATCGGCTCCGTTCAGGACCCCGACCGTGTCCGGAACCTGAGCGAGGTCGCGCTGGACTCGGTCTCCTCTACCACCGCCATCTCCTCTGCCAATCAGAAATACCCGGTCTCTGAGCAGGTGGCCGTCTACGAGATCCGCAATGACAGCTATTACTACTCCAGCCTCTCCCGGGTGAACAACGGGGATTATACCCTCACCGGCTACTATGATAAACCGGCCGTTGACGGCGGTCAGATCCGCGTGATCCTGGCCAAGGCGAAATAACCCCTTCTCAAAAACAGACGGAGGCCCCCGGCACGATTACGTGCCGGGGGCCTCTTTTTCTCTTCCAACAGGCGGTCAGCTCTCCTGTTCATAAGACAGCACCGCTCCGCTCTGTGCGTCAATGTGATACTTATACTCTACGGCGCCGCACTGAAATTCCACCTCATAATAGACTACGCCGTTGTCTTCCTCCCGCTCGCTGCTCCAGTCCGCCACCTGTGCGGCGCTGACGCCCGCATGGGCCAAGGCCGCCTCGGCCGCCTGGCGGGCATTGATGGAAGCGCTCTGTCCGTTTCGCTCCATCGCACCGCCCCCGCCGTGCAGCGGCTCCTGTTCACACTGGACCACCTGGCCGGCGGCGTTCACGACGCACTCATACGCGGTGTCGGCACTGTGGAATTCCAGCTCATAGTACATTTGCCCATCGTCCCAGTCCTGCTGTTCCTTCTCTATGACGACGTCCGCCTCGCTCAGACCCACATAGGCCAGTGCAGCAGCCCGGGCCTGGGCCATGTCAACGGCCGTCGGAGAGGTGCTGGGCACCGCCGTCACAGCCGTCCCGGGGGAAGATGGCTGCGCAGCGGAGGGCACAGGCTGTGTGGGTTCGGGAGAGGGCAGATCCGGCTCCATATCATCCCCACTCGGAGCGGGCGGCTGTATTCCGCCGTACTCCTCCCACGCCTCCTGAAGCTCTTCCTGGGCCAGATCCAGCAGCTCCCGGTTGTAGCGCCAGCTCCCGCCGTCTACCGATACCGGGGTCTCCAGTCCACCGGTCAACAGTCCCTGTCGGGCCAGCGCAGTAAACACGCTCTCCAGCGCGTCTTCCACCTCCGCGCCCTCCAGGGTCATCTGGCCCAGGACTGCGTCATCCGCTATCCCGTCCACCCGGAGGACCCGCTGAAACCGGTTGACTGCCATCTCGATCTCCGGCTCTTCTCCAATCGAGATGATGGCCGCCGTACTCATCCACAGATAAAATGCCCCTGCAAGGAACAACAGCAGACAGGCCGCCGCAAAAATGGGCCACCGCCTGCGGCGGCGCACCGGTGAGGGGACGATGTGGTCCTCATTCAGCAGCGGAGGGACCTCCTCAGAAGAGACCTGCTCAAACACATCGGGGACGCTTCGGTCCACGGCGCGGCGCAGCAGCTGTTCTACCTCACGGTCGTTCCATTCTCTTCTCATCCTCACACCTCCTCGCATTCCAGCAGCGCGGCGCGCAGCTTTCCCAGCGCCCGGTGATACCTGGACAGGACCGTGGAAAGGGGTCGCTCCAGCATTCCGGCAATCTCCCGGTGCTTGAGTCCGGATACCGCGTGGAGAAGTACGATCTCCCGCTCCTCTGCACTCAGCACACGCATGGCCTGGCGCAGGACCATGGCCTCATCGCTCCGGTCACTCTCCGGAATGGCCAGCTCCCCTTCGGGGCAGTCCCCCATCAGCTCTTCCCGGCCGGTACGCCGCTGCTGATCCCGCACCAGATTTTTGACAATGGTAAAGACCCAGGCCATGGGTTTTCCGCCCGGCCGGTAGAGATGGGCGGCCGAACGCACTTTGAGATAGGCCTCCATCATAATATCCTGCGCATCATGGTGGTTTCGGGTCAGAGAGAGCGCATAGGCATAGATCGCCCGATCTGTGGCGCGGTAAAAGTGCTCAAAGGCCTCCGCATCGCCCTGCCCGATCCGCCGGAGCAGAGCCTCACAGTCGGTAGCGGCCAATCGGCGCCCCGCCTCCCACGCGCCCTCCATCATCAGAAACACGCTTCATTCCCCCTTTGCCCTAACAAAAAGGGGATGGCCGCCGGCCATCCCCCCGTTACAGCTTATGGGCTCAGTATAGCAGAGTTTTCCGATCATTTCCACATGGGATTCAATCCCGGTCCACATCCCGGCTCAGGATCGCGCCGGAATAGGCGTCGATCTCGTACTCATACTCGATACCGCCGCTGCGGAACTCCACATCATACTCCATCCGGCCGTCATCCCAGTCGGTCTGCGCCTTGGTAAAGGTGACCTGGCTGGCGCTCAGCCCCGCGTCGTTCAGCGCAATGGTCTTGGCCTTCTCCACGCCAATGGCCGTGCTGCTGCTGGTTCCCCCGCTCCAGCTCTCATGCTCCCGCTTCAGGACCGTTCCGGTGGCTGCGGCGATCTCATACTCATACTTGGTGCTGCCGGAGACAAATTCGATGTCATAGACCTTCCGGCCATCATCCCAGTCCCCCTGAGTCTTGGTAAAGGTGACCTTGCTGGCGCTCAGCCCCGCATCCTCCAGAGCGATGGTCTTGGCTCGGGCCATGCCGATATAGTTGCCGTTGCCATTCCCGTTGCCCCAGTTATCATCCCAATTATCGTTCCAGTACTGGCCGTCGCGGGAGATGATATTGCCGGTCCAGGCGCAGATCTCATAGTCATAGCTCTTCCCGTTATAGGTAAACTCCACATCGTAGACCGGGCGTCCGTCATCCCATCCGCTCTCCGCCTTGGTGAAGGTGACCTTGCTGGCGCTCAGTCCCGCATCCTCCAGGGCGATGGTCTTGGCGTTTGCCAGGGTGATGTAGGCGTCCACATCGTCCCAGTTGCTGGCCCCATCCAGAGAAACCGTCTGGGTTCTGCTGTCCCAGTTCACATCCATGCCGACCGCCTCACCGATGGCACGCACCGGCAGATAGGTGCTGCCATTGTAGCTGATGGCGTCCTTGTCCAGATCCTGCACCTTTCCGTTGACCTTTACCGTGATGTCGGGCCGGAGCTCCGCCGTGATCTTCTGCCGGACCACCGCGGCCCCCGCCGCCATACCCAGAGCCAAAACACCTGCCATCGTCAGAGCGGCGACACTCTTCTTCCAGCGATTCTGCTTCATCATAACTGATCCTTCCCTTCTAATATAAAATCAAGTTTGTATGTGGATCTCTTTTGGTCTCTTCACCCATATAACGCACAGCTCCCTGTTTTTATCGCACACTCTGAAAAAATTTTTTTATCTTTTTTTGCGAGCCCCGAAAAGATGCAAAACGGCGGGACCGCACATGCGGTCCCGCCGTCCATATCATCCAAATTAGAAGTACTTCTGTACGCCCTCGCTGGCCAGCTCGCGGTCAGCGCTGATGGTCACGGTGAACTTGATGTTGTTCTTCTCGGAGAAGGAATTGAGCCAATCCAGGAACTCCTCCAGAGTATGATCGGTGACATCGGCATTGACGATCTTGGTCAGGCTGTCGATGAACACATGGGTAATGTCATAGTTACCGGCATACAGGCCGCTGATGAAGCCCTTCATAAACTCGAAGGTACCCATGTCGTAGTTGCTGGACTCCACCAGACGAATCTTGGAATGGATGTCATATGTCAGTTTACCGCCGCGCTCAATGCATACCACATTGCCGTGCTCGCTGTGAACGGCAGAATTAATGAGGTCGATCATCTGCTTGGTCTTACCGGTGCCCTTGACACCCATGATCACTCTCACCATAATTATCACTCCTTATTTGTCCACCGGGACTCCCCCGGTCTTTGTATCATGTTACCATATCAAAGATTAGATTGCAACTGATTTACAGAAGTTTGCTTAAATTTCAAAGAAAGGTTCCGCCTGCTTTGGGTACTTATCACCACAGCGGTCCCTTTTCACTCTAAGAACACGCTTAATGGCCCAGCCGTGCCTCCAGCTCCGCCTTTTGGGCCTCATAACCCGGTTTCCCCAGGAGGGCGTACATATTCTTCTTATAGGCCTCCACACCCGGCTGGTCAAAGGGATTGACCTCCAGCAGATAGCCGGACAGTCCGCAGGCATACTCAAAGAAGTAGATCAGCTCACCCACGGTGTGCTCATCCCGGCGGGCGGCCTGGATGACCAGGTTGGGCACGCCGCCGTCCACATGGGCCAGGAGGGTTCCCCGCATGGCCTGTTCCGCCACAAAGGACAGGGGCTTGCCCGAGAGGAAGTTCAGGCCGTCCACATTGTCCGGATCATGGGGGATCGTGAAGCTCCCCAGCGACTCGGCAAACCGGACCACGCTCTCAAACATCAGCCGCTCGCCCTGCTGGATATACTGTCCCATGGAGTGGAGGTCGGCGGTGAACTCCACGCTGGCGGGGAGGAGTCCCTTGCCGTCCTTGCCCTCGCTCTCGCCGTAGAGCTGCTTCCACCACTCGGCAAAGAAGCGGAAGGCGGGCTCATAGCCAACCAAAATCTCGGTGCGCTTGCCCAGGGTGTACAGAGCGTGGCGGGCGGCGGCATACTGCCAGGCAGGGTTGTCCATCCCCGGCACGGAGAGGGCCTCCATCGCCTGGGCCGCGCCCTCCATCAGCTTCTCCAGATCGATACCGGCCACCGCGATGGGCAGAAGGCCCACAGCCGTGAGGACCGAGTAGCGTCCACCCACCGCGTCGGGTACCACAAAGGTCTCATACCCCTCCGAGTCAGCCAGTCCCTTGAGGGCTCCCTTGTGGGCGTCGGTGGTGGCATAGATGCGCCGACGGGCCTCTTCCTTCCCGTACTTCTCCTCCAGCAGATTCTTAAAGATCCGGAAGGCCACGGCGGGCTCAGTGGTCGTGCCCGACTTGGAGATCACATTGACAGAAAAATCCCGGTCCTTGACCAGGTCGATGATCTCCAGCAGCGCGTCGGTGGACAGCCCGTTTCCGGCAAAGAAGATGTCGGGCGTGTCTTTTTTCTTCAGGTTATAGTTGGGGGATCTGAGCAGTTCGATCACCGCGCGGGCGCCCAGATAGGAGCCGCCGATTCCCACGACCACCAGGGCCTGGGAGTCGGACTGGATTTTTTTCGCCGCGCAGCGGATGCGGGCAAACTCCTCTTTATCATAATCCCGGGGCAGGTGGACCCATCCGGTAAACGAGCCGCCGGCTCCGCTGCCGTTCTCCAGCCAGCCGCGGGCCTGCTCCAGCCGCTCGGTACGGGATGTCAGCCAGTCCTCCGGAAGAAAACCGGTGGCGTTGGACACATCAAGTTGAATCATATCAGATTGCCTCCTTTGCAGACATGGGTGCTGTCCATATTATACACCACCACCCGGTCTATTCCTAGCCTATTTTGTGGAAAAAGGCAATCCATTTTTCCGCGCCTTACCGTGCCAACAGGGCCTGGGCCCGGCGGAGGAGCTTGGTATACACCCCGTCCATCTGCCACTCATTGGTATAGGAGAGCAGGTCGGCCGCCGGAAGCCAGCCCACCCGGGTGTTTTCTCCCTCCCGGACGGTGAGGGCATCCCCCTCGTCGGCCACCAGCAGATAGGTCACGTTGAGGTGCTGATGGGCCGGCACATACCGCCCTCGCTTCACATGCCCCCACACCGGCAGGATGTCCAGAGACATGATATCAGAGGAGAGGGGGAGTACATGGGTTACGCCGGTCTCCTCCCGGGCCTCCCGCAGGGCCACGGAGAGCAGATCCTCCTCCCCGTCCGCATGGCCGCCGGTCCAGGCCCAGACCCGATAGATATTGTGGTGGGCCATCAGGACCTTGGAGCCGTCGGCATTGACCACAAAGCCGGAGCTGGTGATATGGGCCACCTCATTTTCCCGGGTCAGAAGCCGCCCTGGGAAGAGCCTGGCATACTCCAGCATCATGCGCTGGTCGGCCTCCTCCTGGGCATTTTCCGGACGGTAGGCCCGGATGTCGTCCAGATACATGCTTATTTCCTCCGGTAGGTCACATAGCGGTAGCGGATGCCGTCCTGCTCCAGCATCTCCCCCTCTTCGGACACATGCCACTCCGGCAGGCGATCCAGGTTCGGGAAAAAGGTATCCGCAGAAAAGGCCGCCTGGATCTTGGTTACATAGACGGTGTCGCACTTCTCCAGGAGGGCTTGGTACACGCTCCCTCCGCCGATCACAAAGGCGTCCTCCGGCGCGGCGGCGCACAGGTCCTCCAGACTGGAAAAGACCTCCGCCCCCTCACAGCAAAATGCCTTGTTTCGGGAGAGGATCAGATTCCGCCGCTTGGGCAGGGGCCTCCCTCCCGGAAAGGTGGCCAGGGTCTTGCGGCCCAGGATCACCGCATGCCCCATGGTCAGGGCCTTAAAGCGTTTCAGGTCCTCCGAGAGGTAGAGCAGCTGGTCCCCGTCCCGGCCGATCCCCCAGTTTTCATCCACTGCTACGATGGCGTACATGGCTCTCCCCGCTTTCTTCTTTCGGATTGGTTATACCGCCACCGGGATCTTCCCGGCCAGCGGATGGGCCTGATATCCCTCCAGGCGCAGGCTCTCCGGTGTGAAGGCATAAAAATCCTCCACTGCCGGGTCGATCCACAGCTTGGGGGCGTCATAGGGCTTTCGTTCCAGCAACTCCTCCACAATGGGCACATGGCGGTCGTAGATGTGGGCGTCCGCGATGACATGGATGAGCTCCCCGGCCTCCAGGCCGGACACCTGGGCCAGCATGTGGACTAGGGCGGCATACTGCATCACATTCCAGCCGTTGGCGGTGAGCATGTCCTGGCTGCGCTGGTTCAAAATAGCGTTGAGGGTGCGCCCGCTCACATTGAAGGTCATGGACCAGGCGCAGGGATACAGGTGCATCTCATGCAGGTCCGCATGGTTATAAAGGTTGGTCAGAATGCGCCGGGAGGCCGGGTTGTGCTTCAGGTCATAGAGCACCCGGTCCACCTGGTCAAACTCCCCCTCAGGATAGCGGTGCTTTACGCCCAGCTGATAGCCGTAGGCTTTTCCGATCGAACCGCTCTCATCGGCCCAGGCATCCCAGATGTGGCTGTTCAGGTCCTGAATCTGATTGGATTTCTTCTGCCAGATCCAGAGCAGCTCATCCAGCGCATTGCGGAAGGCCATCTTCCGGATGGTCTGGACGGGAAATTCCTCCCGCAGATCATAGCGGTTGACGATCCCGAATGCTTTGATGGTATGGGCAGGCGTTCCGTCCTCCCAGCGGGGCCGGACATTCTGATCGGTGTCCCAGACTCCGTGGGCCAGAATCTCTTTGCAATTTTGGATAAACAGTTCGTCGGCTCGGCTCATAGTGTTCCTCCTCACTCTCATTTCCCGCTATTATAGCACAGTCCACGACATCCTACTAGCTCTCTTGTCTATACAACTTTATGCAAAAAACTGCATAGTTTTCTCCTGCAATATGGAATCCTATTCCGTTCTATGGTATTCTTGTCTTGTCAACAAAATATGAGAACCACCGTGTTCTCCACAGGAGTGTCTGTCATGAACAAGCCCCCCGTCCCACTTCCCCACGTGGGTCTGCGCAATCTCAAGACCGCCCTCTCTGCCTCGCTTTGTGCCCTGATCTACTATTTCATCAACCGGAACCCCACCTTTGCCTGCATCGGTGCCATCTTCGGTATGGGCGCCAACATGGACCATTCCAAGCTGCACGGCGGCAACCGCCTCTTCGGCACCATCATCGGCGGCTTTCTGGGAATGGGACTCTTTCGGATCTACATTATCTTTGTCCCGGATGGAAGCAACCGCCTCCTGCTGGTACCTCTCCTCTTTGTGGGCGTCGTGATCCTGATTATTCTGGCACAGGTCTTCTGGGTGGGGGCTGTTCAGCCCGGCGGCGTGGTGCTGTGCATTGTACTCTTCAACACCCCGGTGGATACCTATGTGAGCTATGCCCTGAACCGTATGATCGACACCGGCGCAGGGGTGGCCATGTCCCTGCTCATCAACTATCTGCTTCCCCGGGAGCGCCTGGTGAGCTGGATCAATGTGTGCTGCCGGGCGCTGGGTTGGCCGGAACGGTATTGAATCAAGCAAAATATCCCGCGGAGCCGATCGGCTCCGCGGGATATTTTTTACTGTGGGTTCAAGCCGTAATAGGCACACAGGCGGGCCACCGCCGCCGGGACCTCCGTGGGGTTCACCCACAGGTCGGGGAGATACCCCGTGCCATCCCGGTTCTCCATCGTTTCACAGAAGTTCAGCCCGGTGCCGAAATACACCTCGATCCCGGTATTGGGGAGATAGAAATGCCAGTTGTTTGGTACCAGTGCGCATCCTGACGACGGGGCCCCTACCACCAGCACATTCTCCACGGAGTGCAGAAATTCCACCACCGTCTCACCGGAGGAGGCCGTTCCCTTATCCGTGAGCAGGAAGGTGACCCCCTCCCGGGGTACCCAGGTCCCCTCCTCCTGAGCGACACGCCAATTCCCCATCTGTTCTTCCGGATAGGAGAACGCCTTACAGGAGAGCTGGCTGTACCGTTGTCCAAAAACCCATCTGGAAGCGCACGGCTGGCCGGTCCACCCCTCAAACCAATCCATGATCCACCGGTCGCTTCCGCCGGAATTCCGCCGCACATCAAAGAGCAGCACCGGCGCGTCGGCATACTCCCCGCCGCAGGACGCAAACCGCTCCAGCTCCGCTTCGCTCTCTGGCAGCATTTCATAAGGGCTCATCTTCCGAGACACCAGCATGGGCAGGCCCTCATACGCCCGCTCAGCAAACACAAAAGGCTCCGGCTCCTCCAGATCGGCCATGCCGCAGGGCTGCCAGTCCAGGGTATACCCACCCAGCGTCTCGGGCAGATCGCTCCCGTCATGGCTCAGGGCAAAAAAGCCGTAGGTGATGGCGCCGTCCGGTCCAATGGTGGGCTTCACATAGGCCGGGTCCAATCCCTCCGCCTCCGGGTCGGCAATGTACTGGTCCGGCACATAGTAGGGCTCCTGCCGGACCTCTTCGATGAGGTGCTTTTCACCAATCATAAAGTGTCCGTCCCGGATGACCGGACTCACCGTGTCATAGAGGATGTCCCGGATCTCCTTGGAATACAGGATGTCTCCCTCTTCTTTCCCGCTCTCCAGCGCCGCGATGGCCTGTTCTTCCAGCGGGCCAAAGACCTCATCCCCGCCGAAATAGTCATACGCACCGTATGTGGTGCGCAGGAGGGTGAAAAAGGTCTCGATGTCCTCCCGGGCCGTCTCCATTGTGAGGGCCTTCTCCAGATTGTGAGGGGTGAGCAGCCGCTCCATCTCCGCCTCGGTAAAGGTGTCATTCTGTTCCCGGAAGTCCGATGTCCAGGCCGAGATGTCCATGGGCTCTCCACCCTCCAGGGCAGAGCGCCGTGCCTCATTCACCCCGGCTAAAAATGCATCAAAAGAGACCGGCTCCGGACTTTGGCTGACGGTGGGCACAGGGGTCGGGGATGGCTCCGGGGCAGGAGCACATCCGGCCAGCAGCAGAAGGGACAGGCTGAGAGAGAGGGCGCGCCGTTTCATTTATACCACTCCAATCAGATAATTTTCACTCCAATCCGTAATTTTAACCTCTTTTTCTACATTATGGAGTCCCTCTCCCGGGGCAAGGACCTCCACATAGTTGGGAGCGTGGCCCCGCCAGAGGCCGTCCCGCTCCTCCTCAAAGAGCACAGGGAGGGACTTCCCCACCCACTGCTCCAGATAGGCCGCCTCCAGACGGCGGGCCAGCTCCCCGGCCCGGTGAGCCCGCTCCTCCTTGACCGCATTGGGTACCTGGTCGGGCATGGCGGCCGCCGGCGTCCCGGAGCGGCGGGAGTAGGGGAAGATGTGCATGGCGGAAAAGGCGCACTTCTCCACAAAGGCCAGGGTCTGCGCAAACTCTTCCTCGGTCTCCCCGGGGAAGCCTACAATGAGATCAGTGGTGATGCCGGGGCGGTCAAAGTATTCCCGGAGTAATTGTACGCTCTCATAATACCGTGCGGTATCATATTTCCGGTTCATCCGCCGGAGCACACTGTCGCAGCCGCTCTGCATGGACAGGTGGAAATGGGGACACAGATTGGGCAGGACAGAGGCCCGGCGGCAGAATTCTTCCGTAATGGTGCGGGGCTCCAGACTGCCCAGACGCACCCGTGTGCCCTCGGGCAGCGCACGGCAGACCGCCTCCACCAGATCAATGAGGGTGGGACCGTCCTTCCACTCGGCACCCCAGGAGGAGATCTCAATGCCGGTGAGGACCACCTCCCGGTATCCCTCCGCCCCCAGACGGCGGCACTGCTCCTCCGCCTCCGGGATGGAGAGGGAGCGGATGGGTCCACGGGCATAGGGAATGATACAGTAGGTGCAGAAGTTGACGCAGCCGTCCTCCACCTTCAGCATGGCGCGGGTGCGCCCCTCCAGCCCGCCGGCGGGCAGGACCTCAAAGGCGCGCCGGCGCAGGGCATTGTCCACCGTCACCCGGGGCTCTTCCCCTGCCATCCGGGCGGCCCGGCGGTCCTCCAGCAGTTCCTCCAGATCGTCCAGAAAAGCCATGCGTCCGGCGGTACCCGAGATCAGGTCCACCTCCAGCGCACGGACCGCCTCGGGATTGGTCTGGGCATAACAGCCGCAGACCCCGATCACGGCATCCGGATTTTCCTTCCGGGCCCGGCGGATGATCTGGCGGGACTTTTTGTCGCTCACCGCCGTGACGGTACAGGTGTTGATGATATAGGCGTCCGCATGTCCCTCAAACGGGACCAGAGTATGCCCTCTGCCGGAGAGCTCAGCCTCCATCGCCTGGGTCTCATATTGATTGACCTTGCAGCCCAAGGTATAAATGGCGATCTTCATGGTATCTCCTTCGCTTTATCTTTTCATATTTTATCTTGTCATTTGGGCGTAAAGTACGTATAATATCCTAATATCAGCTCGACAGCACACGCGGGGATTCCCGTATCTTTTTATTATACGGCATGGATGCCCCAGCGTAAAGAAAAAAGGCGCGGGAGTCTGCATCCGCGCCGCCGTAATTTTATTGGGGAGATGAGACAAGTGAGTCGTTTTCAGATCAACCTGCCCTCACTGGACGACGTAAAGCGTTTCTGTAATCTGGCCAATCAGCATGAGTGTGAGATCGATGTCTGTTCCGGCCGCTATGTGGTCAATGCCAAGTCCATTATGGGCCTGTTTTCCATCGACCGGGACCAGCCCGCCACGGTGGAGTTTCATGGCAGCGACGCCCAGTGCGCCGATTTCCGCAGAGAGCTGGGCTCCCTGGTCATTTCCGAAATGTAATCCATAGAAAGACACATGAGCGGTGCGCATGGATTTCTCCCGTGCGCACCATTTTTTCTTTATTTTTTCATGTTTTTCGTAGAAAATGCAGTTTACAAGCAAAATTATGCTATGCTATAATAATCCCGCTGTAAGCCTTTTTTCGGAAAGTGACCGCCATAGCCGAACACTTTTCCGTCAAACCCTTTCCCTGTTTTCCTTACTTGGAGAAGCCGGAAAGAGAGCGTAGTTCACATGGGCTTATGATCCGACATAGAGTAAAGCGCAGACCGCGTGAGATATTGAGGAGGAAACAAATTATGCGCGCAATTGTAACTGTTTTGGGAAAAGATGACGTGGGCATCCTGTCTTTTGTCACCGCTCTCCTGGCGGAGCACAAGGTCAGCGTTCTGGATATCAGCCAGACCATCATGCGGGAGTACTTCACCATGGTCATGCTGGTGGACTGCGCCCAGATCGACCTTCCCTTTGCGGAGCTGGTTGCTCTGATGGAGGGCCAGGGCAAAGAGCACAACCTGTCCATCCACATCCAGCGTGAGGACATCTTCAACGCCATGCACCGCATTTAAGAAGGGAGCCGGGCACATGATCAATACCAACGAAATCCTGGATACCATCCACATGATCGACCAGCAGCACCTGGATGTGCGCACCATCACCATGGGAATCTCCCTCCTGGACTGCGCCGACTCCGATCCCAAGATCGCCTGCCGGAAGATCTATGATAAAATCACCCGCTATGCCGACCGCCTGGTCTCCACCGGCGAGGACATCGAGCGGGAGTATGGCATCCCCATTGTAAACAAGCGCATCTCGGTCACGCCCATGGCCCTGGTGGCCGGGGCCTCCGAGGCCAAGGACTACGTTCCCTTCGCGGTGGCCATGGATGACGCGGCCAAGGCCACCGGCGTCAACTTCATCGGCGGCTTCTCCGCCCTGGTTCAGAAGGGCGCTACCCCCGCCGACCGGAAGCTCATCGCCTCCATCCCCGAGGCTCTGGCCCGCACGCAGTATGTCTGCTCCTCGGTCAACGTGGGCTCCACCAAGGCCGGCATCAACATGAACGCCGTGGGCGTCATGGGCCGGATCATCAAGGAGTGCGCCGAGCTCACCGCCGACCAGGCCGGTTTTGGCTGCGCCAAGCTGGTGGTCTTCTGCAATGCGGTGGAGGATAACCCCTTTATGGCCGGCGCTTTCCACGGCGTGGGCGAGGGCGACTGTGTCATCAACGTGGGCGTCTCTGGCCCCGGCGTGGTCCATCACGCCCTTCAGTCGGTCAAGGGTATGCCCTTTGATGAGGTGGCCGAGACCATCAAAAAGACCGCTTTCCGCATCACCCGTATGGGCCAGCTGGTGGCCCAGGAGGCCAGCCGCCGTCTGGGTGTCCCCTTCGGTATCGTGGACCTCTCCCTGGCTCCCACCCCTGCCATCGGCGACAGCGTGGCCCGTATTCTGGAGGAGATGGGCCTGGAAGCCTGCGGCACTCACGGCACCACCGCCGCTCTGGCCCTCCTCAACGACGCGGTGAAGAAGGGCGGCGTCATGGCCTCCTCCCACGTGGGCGGCCTGTCCGGCGCCTTCATCCCCGTATCCGAGGACGAGGGTATGATCGCGGCCGCCCAGAGCGGCGCGCTCACCCTCGATAAGCTGGAGGCCATGACCTGCGTCTGCTCGGTGGGTCTGGACATGATCGCCGTACCCGGCGACACCAGCTCCGACACCATTTCCGCCATCATCGCCGACGAGGCCGCCATCGGCATGGTCAACTCCAAGACCACTGCGGTGCGCATCATCCCCGCCCCCGGCAAGAAGGTGGGCGACATGGTGGAGTTCGGCGGACTGTTGGGCTCCGCTCCGGTCATGCCGGTGCACCCCTTCTCCAGCCATGCCTTTGTGGCGCGCGGCGGCCGTATCCCCGCCCCCATGCAGAGCCTGAAGAACTAAAGTTTTGCACAAAAAAGGCCCCGGATGTGGAAAACATCCGGGGCTCTCTTTTTTGCAATCCTATTTTTCCTCTTCCTCGGTATCCTCCGGGGGCAGTTTGGAGACCAATGCCCACTCCACCCGGCGCTCCGAGAGCCGTTCCACCTGAATGTGCAGTCCCACGGTATCCACCACGGGACAGCCGCCGTCCTCCGGAATGACCGACAGCTGGGCAAAGACCAGGCCGCCCAGCGTCTCCGCCTCCTCATCCGGCGGAAATTCCACATCCAGCGCCTCCGCCAGGTCATCCAGCTCGGCCGAACCGGCCACCCGCCACAGATTTTCCTCCAAGCGGATGATCTCCTGCTCGTCCTGGGGGTCGAATTCGTCATAGATCTTGCCCACGATCTCCTCCAGGAGGTCTTCCATGGTGATGAGGCCGGAGGTACCGCCGTATTCATCCACCACCATGGCCATGTGGATCTTCTTGCTCTGCATATCCCGGAAGAGATTGCCTGCCGCCACGGAACCGGGCACAAAATAGGCCTTGCGCAGCAGCTCCCGCAGGGGGAGGGGGTGCTCCTTCCGGCTGTTGAGGAAATAGTCCCGGCTGTACAAAATGCCGATCACATCGTCCAGGTCCTCGTCATAGACCGGGAAGCGGGAGAGTCCGCTCTCCTCGATGGTATGCAGGATCTCCTCGTCCGTGTCCTCCACCCAGAGGCTCACGATCTCGGTGCGGTGGATCATCACGTCCTCCGCGGTGAGGTCGTTGAAATCGAAGACGTTTTCGATCATTTCCTTTTCGGTGGAGTCAATGGCTCCCCGTTCCTCTCCAATGTCCATCAGGAGGCGGATATTCTCCTCTGAGATGGCTCCGCCCTCCGCCGCCGGGTCAATGCCGAAGCGGCGCAGGATCTGCCGCACCACCCAGGCCAGCCCTCCGGTAATGGGACGCACCGCCGTCACGAAGGGCAGCAGACAGGGGCAGAGCGTGCGCAATACCCCCAGCGGATCGTGCAGCGCGACCCGTCTCGGCGTCAGCCAGGTCAGTACATAAAAGCCCAGCAGCACCACCAGCAAAACGGCTGCCCGTTTGGCCTGTGCCGCCCACATGGTCTCTCCCGTACAGAAGATTGCGCTCAGATTCCAGGCCGCGGCCCCTGCCGTTCCCATACACAGCATCCGCCACAGCGCCACGCCCCGCAGAAAAACGGTGGGGTGGGTCAGGCACCGCAGCACCCGGACCGCCCGCGGCTCTCCCTCCTCCGCCTGACGGCGAAGGCTCTCTGAGCTGACTTCATCCAGTGCGGCGGAACAGGCCGATAAGGGTATTTCCGCCAAAAGAGTTCCCAGCAACAAACTGATCCATATAGGCGGCTGCAAGGATGATTCCTCCTCTTTCTCTCAAATCAGACCGGCACAGCATTTTCCCTCGAATCGGAAACGCTGCGCTCTGCACAGACTGCGGTCCTCCCCCTTTCGGAAAGGACATCTCTTTATCGAATCATAGGCCCTTTCACACGTAGGCAACCTATGCTGCAGTCTATTCAATCGGTACCATTATAGCACAATAGAGGAATATTTCCACGAAAAACCGCAAAAAACTTTTTCTTCCTCCCGCTCCTATGTTATAATGAGGGCAACTGACAGACTGTGCGGTATAGCATCACATTCCGGCAAATTTGAAGCCTCCCTGCACCCGCGCAGGAAAGGAGTCTGTTTCATGGAAGACTGGAAGAACCGGCTCTCCGCTCTGGTGGCGGAACCGGCAAGTGTGCTGAAATGGCTGATCTTTTCCGGCCTGATCGGACTGATCGTAGGCTGTGTGAGCGCCGCTTTCTACCATGCCTTTTTCTGGGCGACGTCTGCCCGCACCACCCACCTATGGCTGATCGGATTGCTGCCGCTGGGGGGCATCTGTATTGTGGCCCTCTACCGCCTGTGCGGCCTGGAAAAGGACCAGGGCACCAACTTTGTGCTGGTGGCGGTACGGGAAAATGTCCCCCTTCGTCTGCGTACCGCGCCGCTGGTCTTTTTCTCCACCATCCTCACCCACCTGGTGGGCGGCTCCTCTGGCCGGGAGGGCGCCATCCTCCAGATCGGCGGCTCCATTTCCTCCAAGGTGGGCCAGTGGATGAAGCTGGATGACAAGGACAGCCGTATCATCACCATGTGCGGCATGGCCGCGGCTTTCTCCGCCCTGTTCGGCACCCCCATCACAGCGGCCATGTTTGCCATGGAGGTGGTCAGCGTGGGGGTGCTCTATTACGCGGCCATCGTCCCCTGTGCTATCTCTTCCATCATGGGCCTGTGGGTGGCCAAGCTCTTTCACGTTCCGGCCACCGCCTTCCCACTGACCGGCATTCCCGACCTGAGTCCGGTGGCACTTCTTCAGGTGATCGTCCTGGGCGTACTGTTTGCCCTGCTCTCCATTCTCTTTTGCCGCATCATGCATACGGTTCCCCACCTCTACCAGCGGTTTTTTCCAAATTCCTTTTTGCGGGCGGCGGTGGGCGGCTTTCTGGTCATTGCCCTCACGCTGCTGGTCTGGCTGTGGAACCCCTTCACCTTCGACTATAACGGCGCGGGCGAGAGTATCATCCATGCCGCTGTGGAGGGCCACGCCCGCCCGGAGGCCTTTCTGCTGAAAATGCTCTTCACTGCGCTGACCCTGGGGGCCGGCTTTAAGGGCGGAGAAATCGTACCGGTCTTCTTCACCGGCGCCACCTTCGGCTGTACGGTGGCGCCGCTGCTGGGCCTCTCCCCCTCCTTTGGCGCGGGACTGGGTATGGTCTGTGTGTTCTGCGGCGTGACCAACTGCCCCATCACCTCTCTGCTCATGGCCCTGGAGCTCTTCGGCGAGGGGAGCAGCGCCATGTTCACCGGCCAGAGCATGGGGCTCTTTGCCGTTTGCATCGCGATCTCCTACACCCTCTCCGGTTATTACGGCCTGTATAAGGAACAAAAAATCGTGTATAGTAAGTTCCGGCCGGAATTTATCAATAAAAAAGCGGACTGACCCAGCCCGCATGAAGTCGGGCGGCACGCTCCGTCCCAAAACTAAGGAGGCACTTTGACGGTATGACGATCTTTGACATCATGGGACCCATCATGGTGGGTCCCTCCAGTTCTCACACAGCGGGCGCCGTGCGGATCGGCCTGATCGCCCGCAAGCTGCTGGGCAGCGCGCCCATCGGCGCGGAGCTGACCCTTCACGGCTCCTTTGCCGCCACCGGCAGCGGCCACGGTACCGACCGCGCCCTGATCGCCGGCCTGCTGGGGATGGAGCCCGACGATCCCCGCATCCCCCAGAGCTTTGAGCTGGCGGAAGAGGCGGGTCTTTCCTTCCATTTCCGGCACGGGGTGCTCAAGGACGCCCACCCCAATTCCGTACAGATCCGTGCCATGGACCAGGATCTGCACCGCATCGCGGTGGTGGCCGCCTCTCTGGGGGGCGGGCGCATTCAGGTCTCCTCCGTGGACGGCATCCGCACCGTCTTTTCCGGCGAAAAAAATACCCTCATTATCCGCAATGAGGACCGCGTAGGCGAGGTGGCCGCCGTGAGCAATACCCTCTCGGCCTACAACGTCAATATTGCCTCCATGCAGCTCTACCGCAATGCCCGGGGGAGCGACGCCATTATTACCATCGAGAGCGATGAACCCATCACACCCGCCACCGTGGAGCGCATCCGTGCCTACCCCGGCATTAAGAGCGTGACCTACCTGGATGTGGGCGGAGGAGGAGAATAAGTATGTTTACTTCCGTGGATTCCATGCTTCTGATCGCCATGAAGGAGGAAAAGCCCCTCTGGCAGGTCATTCTGGAGGACGATGTGGCCGACCGCAGCGTCAAGGCCTGGTCCTCCAAGGCAAAGATGGCCTCCCTTTGGAAGGCCATGCAGGCCGCCGAGCAGGACTATGACCCCGAGCGCCGCTCCGCCAGCGGACTGGTGGGCGGCGAGGGCGCCCGGCTGGACGGGGATGGCCCGGGCCTGTGCAGCCCCTTCCTGCGCGACATCATCGCCACCGCCCTCAAGATGGGGGAGTGCAACGCCTGTATGCGCCGCATCGTGGCCGCCCCCACCGCCGGCTCCTGCGGCGTGCTTCCGGCCGTCCTTCTGCCCATGAAGCGGCGCTATGACCTGCCCGACGACCGGTTTATCGAGGCGCTGTATGTGGCCGCCGGCTTTGGACAGGTTATCGCCAGCCGCGCCTCCATCTCCGGCGCGGAGGGCGGGTGTCAGGCCGAGGTGGGCTCCGCCTCCGGCATGGCCGCCGCCGCCATCGTCTATCTGATGGGCGGTTCTCCCGAGCAGATGGCCCACGCCTGTGCCATGGCACTGGCCAACACCCTGGGGCTGGCCTGTGATCCCGTGGCCGGTCTGGTGGAGGTCCCCTGTGTCAAGCGCAATGTGATGGGCGCGGTCAACGCCCTCTCCTGCGCGGAGATGGCCCTCTCCGGTCTGGTCAGCCAGATTCCCTGCGATGAGGTCATCGACGCCATGGGCGCCGTGGGCGCCAGTCTCCCCTCCTCCCTGCGGGAGACCGGCGAGGGCGGCCTGGCCGCCACCCCCACGGGACGCCGGGTGGCCGAATTCATGCGCAGTCGGGACCGGGCATAACCCCCCTTCCCTTGCGCGGAAGCGTCCCATATGATATGATAAACTGCCCGCTTTCTCCATCGGGAGCGGGCAGTTTCACTTTTGCAAAGAGGTGTTTCCCATTCTTCAGTTCAACCACTTCAACTTCAATGTGCTCGATCTGGGCCGCTCTCTGGACTTCTATGAGAAGGCGCTGGATCTCCGTCCCGTCCGTACCAAAGAGGGCCCCGACGGTTCCTTCCGTCTGCTCTTTCTGGGCGACGACTCCTCTTCCTTCACCCTGGAGCTGACCGAGGTCAAGGGCCGGACCGAGCCCTACGACCTGGGCGAGTGTGAGTTCCATCTGGCCTTTACCACCGACGATTTCGACGGCATGTACCAGCGCCATCGGGATATGGGCTGCATCTGCTTTGAAAACCGCGATATGGGGGTATATTTCATCGAGGACCCGGATGGGTACTGGATCGAGATCGTCCCCCAGCGGAGCTGAGCCATGGCCCGGGGCGAGGGCGGGCGGCTGGTCTACGCCGACCTGCTGCGTGTGGCCGCCACCCTGGCGGTGGTGATCCTCCATCTCTCCGGCGGGTGGATCTCCGAGGTGCCGGTGGCCTCCGGCGCCTGGCGGGTCTTTAACGTCTACGATGGCCTGACCCGCTGGTGTGTCCCGGTTTTTGTCATGCTCTCCGGGATGTTTTTGCTGGATCCCAAGAAGTCTCTCTCCTACCGCTCCCTCTTCTTCCGGCAGATCCTGCGCATCGTGGTGGCACTGGTGGTGTGGAGCGTGGTATATGGGCTCTTTGCCCTGTTCCTGAACGGGACGCCCCTCACCCTCTCTGCACTCATGCAAATCCTGCGGGAGCTGGTGTGGGGCAAGCTGCACTATCATCTCTGGTTCCTCCCCATGATCGTGGGGCTCTACCTGGTCACCCCCTTCCTGCGCGCCTTCGTGCGGGGGGCCTCCCGCTCGGACTTCCACTTCTTCTTCCTGCTGGTCTTTGTCTTTGCCATGCTCCTGCCCACCCTGCTGCGCATCCGTCCCAGCGCGACCCTCTCCACCTGGATGGACAAGCTGCAGCTGGAATTGGTACTGGGCTACACGGGCTACTATGTGCTAGGCTACTATCTGAAAACCTACACCCTGGGCCGTATTACGGAGCTGCTGCTCTATTTGCTGGGTCTGCTGGGCGGCGCGGTCACCGTATGGGGCACCGAGTGGCTCTCCCTCCGGAGCGGAAGTTCGGATTTTACCCTGTACAGCTATTTCTCTCCCACGGTGTGCGCCATGGCCGTGGCGGTCTTTGTGCTCTTCCGCTATCTCCTGGGCATGAGTGACGAGCGCTCCCGCCGCCAGCAGATGGCAGGGCTCTCCGCCATTACCTTCGGTATCTACCTGTGCCACGATCTGTTTATCATGCTGCTGCGCCACTTCGGCATCTCCACCCTCTCCTTTGCTCCGGTGGCCGCCGTGCCCGCGCTGTCCCTGCTGGTGTTCCTCTGTGCCGCTGTGTTGGCCTGGCTCCTGTCCAAGATCCCGGCAGTGGGGCGGTTCATCACCTGAGATTTTCGCTGAAAAGGAGTCCTGAAGCGTGCTGTTTTCCAGTTCCATCTTTCTCTTCCTCTTCCTGCCTCTGATGCTGCTGGGCTACTACGGTCCCTGCCGCCTGCTGGGCCGGTGGAGCCGCCCTGCCCAGAATCTGCTGCTGCTGGTGGGCTCCCTTCTCTTCTACGCCTGGGGTGAGCCCTGGTTCGTCCTGGTGATGATGGCCTCTATCCTGGTCAACTATGCCTTCGGCCTGTGGGTCCACGCCCAAAAGAGCCGTGGAAAGTCCACCCGTGTATCGTTGGTCCTCTCGGTGGCCTCCAACCTGGGACTGATGTTTGTCTTCAAGTACCTCGCCTTTGTGCTGGGCGAGCTGGGACGGCTGGGGCTCTCCCTCACCGTCCCGGTGATCGAGCTCCCCCTCGGCATCTCCTTTTTCACCTTCCAGGCCATGAGCTATGTGCTGGATGTGAACCGGGATCGGGGCCAGGTCCAGCGCAATCCGCTGAAAGTGGCCCTGTACATCTCCTTCTTCCCCCAGCTCATCGCCGGTCCCATCGTCAAGTACGAGACGGTGGCGGAAGAGATCGACAGCCGCCGGGAGACCTGGGAGGACTGCTCCGCCGGGGTATGCCGCTTCCTGGTGGGCCTGGGCAAGAAGGTCATCCTGGCAAACCAGTTGGCGGTGGTAGCCGACTTTGCCTACGGCCTCTCCCCCCACGCCCTCTCCACCGGGATGGCCTGGCTGGGCTCCCTCTGCTACACCCTCCAGATCTACTACGATTTCTCGGGCTACTCCGATATGGCCATCGGCATGGGGCGTATGTTCGGCTTCCATTTCCTCGAAAACTTCAACTACCCCTACATCTCCCGCTCGGTCACCGAGTTCTGGCATCGGTGGCACATCTCCCTGTCCACCTGGTTCCGGGATTATGTCTACTTCCCTCTGGGCGGAAGCCGGGTGGACCGGCGCTGGAAGCACATCCGCAATCTCTTTGTGGTGTGGCTCCTCACCGGGATCTGGCACGGGGCCGCGTGGACCTTCCTGCTGTGGGGTCTGTACTATTTTGCCCTCCAATTTCTGGAGAAATTCTGCGGCCTGGGCCGCGGCTGGCCCAAGTGGACTCAGTGGCTCTTTACTTTCTTCCTGGTCAATCTGGGTTGGGTCTTTTTCCGGGCAGAACAGCTGAGCGTGGCTCTGCCCTATCTCCACGCCATGTTTACGCCCGCGGCCGGTGTGTGGGACGGCTACGCCTCCCTCTTCCTCACGGACAACCTCCCCATTCTTCTGGCGGCCGTCCTGGGCTGTGCCCCGTTGCTCCCCTGGCTGGGGGCGCGGACCGCCCACTGGAAGGGCGGCGCCGCACTGGCACGGGATCTGTGCTGCTCTGCGGCCCTGCTTCTGCTGCTGGTGATCTCGGCCAGCTTCATTGTCAAGGGAACCTATAATCCCTTTATCTATTCCAACTTCTAAGGAGGACGCGCTATGAAACACCGGAAAGAGACCATCACTGCCGTCCTCTTCTTTCTCCTGCTGGCCATGGGACTGTGCTACATTGCCTTTCTCTTTCTCTCCGGCCAGAGCTCCCTGCGCGAGGAATTGGGCAAACTCCGCCGGGACCCGGGCTATGTGCTGGAATTTGTGGAACAGGCCGAGTCCGCCCTCAATGAGGACCTGGACCAAAGCCACGGCTTTATCCAGCTCTACGGCGGCTTTCAGCGTCTGTCCGGACGGCGGATGCTGGAGGATGTGAACCAGGCGGCCCGGGTGGTCCGGCTCTCCAACGGAACGCTGAATTTCTCCTATCCGGATGCTCAGCCGCTGGATGTCTCTCCCCAAATCCAGGCTGTCAATGACCTCCACGATGTCCTGGCACAGTGGGACATCCCTCTCCTCTATGTGGCCGCCCCTCAGAAGATCCAGGACGGACAGGAGGAGGCGCTCCTGCCCCCCGGTATCTACGATTACGCCAACGACAACGCCGACCGCCTGCTCGCCGGTCTCCAGGCCCATGGCACGGATACCTGGGACCTGCGCCCGCTCTTTGCACAGCAGGAGGACTATGCCTCCCTCTTCTTCCGCACCGATCACCACTGGAAGCCCGAGGGCGCCTTCCTGGCCTGGCAGGAGCTGACCGGCATTCTCGCTCAGGACTACGGCATCCATACCCCGAGCGAGTACACCGACCCCGCCAATTATGAAACTAGGGTCTATGAGGATTACTTTTTAGGCAGCCAGGGAAAGCGAACCGGCACACTTTACGCGGGTACCGACGATATTACGGAATATATCCCGCGCTTTGAGACAAACTTTACCTATGCCTCTCCCTCCTTCGCCCAGGAACGGACCGGCACTTTTTCCCAGTCCCTCCTGTTCCCCGAGCGCGTGGCGGAGCGGGACTGGTTTGGCGGCAATCCCTACACCCTCTACTCCGGCGGGGATTACGGCATCGCCACTATGACCAACCACCTCAACCCGGACGGAAAGAAGATCGTTTTGCTGCGGGAGTCCTTCTCCTGCGCCCTGGCCCCCTTCCTGGCCCTCTCCTGTTCGGAGCTGACCACCATTGATCTGCGCTATTTTGACGGGGATCTGCTGGATACGCTGCGTGAAATCGACCCAGATCTGGTCCTGACCCTCTACTGCGTGAGCTCTATCAGCAACCAAGATCTCTTCACATTTCAGCAAGGAGAAACTTAAGGAACATTTTCCCTCTCTTTTGTCACGCCGTGGGGAGTATTCTGCGTCCGCCCCCCGTTTCTTGTGATTTTTGACGCTTCTCACGCGCGCGTATTCTAAGGTATAATCAAGATAAGCAAGAATAGATAGACTGTTTTTTTGGAATTGAACTGCCATTTACATGGTTTGGAGGTAACTGCTTTGAGAAAGACCAAAGTGATCTGCACCCTCGGCCCCGCCGTTTCCAACGCGGAGATGATCCGCAAGCTGATCGAGACCGGCATGAATGCCGCCCGGTTCAACTTCTCCCACGGCACCCACGAGAGCCACCTGGCCCAGCTGAATATGCTCAAGCATGTCCGGGACGAGATGTGCGTCCCCGTGGCCACCATTCTGGACACCAAGGGCCCTGAGATCCGCATCAAGAGCTTTGAGCAGTATCCCGTGCAGCTGGAGCGCGGCCAGACCTTTACCCTTACCACCGATGAGATCGTGGGCAATGCCGAGCGTGTCTCTGTCACCTACACCAACCTGCACAACGAAGTGGGCCCCGGCTGCCGCATTCTGGTGGACGACGGCCTCATCGAGCTGCTGGTGGAGAAGGTGGAGGGCCACGACATCGTCTGCACCGTGGAAAACGGCGGCCCGCTGTCCAACAACAAGAGCATCAACATCCCCAATGTGAGCATCCTGCTCCCCTCTCTCACCGAAAAGGACAAGTCCGACCTGAAGTTCGCCGCTGAGAACGACTTTGACTTTGTGGCCGCCTCCTTTGTGCGGAAGGCCAGCGACGTGGAGGACATCCGTGCCTGCCTGAAGGAGTACGGCGGCGAGCACGTGCGCATCATCTCCAAGATCGAGAACCGGGAGGGCGTGGACAACCTGGAGGAGATCATTGCGGCCTCCGACGGCATCATGGTGGCCCGCGGCGACCTGGGCGTGGAGATCCCCGCCCACGAGGTGCCCATCCTCCAGAAGAAGATGATCAAGGCCACCATCCGCCAGGGCAAGCCCGTCATCACTGCCACCCAGATGCTGGATTCCATGATCCGCAATCCCCGTCCCACCCGCGCCGAGGTCTCCGACGTGGCCAACGCCGTGTTTGACGGCACCTCCTGCGTGATGCTCTCCGGTGAGACCGCCTCCGGTAAATACCCCGTGGAGGCCCTCCAGACCATGATCGACACCGTCACCGCTGCCGAGGGCTCCATCAACTACTGGAACCGCTTCCGTCAGCGCCACGTGCTCACCGGCATTCAGGGCATCAACGACGCCATCACCCACTCCTGCTGCCTGACCGCCATGGATCTGGACGCCACTGCCATCCTGACCCCCACCCAGTCCGGCCATACCGCCCGGGTGATCTCCCGCTACCGTCCGGCCTGCCCCATCCTGGCCATGTGCCCCAATGAGCGCACCCGCCGCCAGCTGGCCATCTCCTGGGGCGTGCACTCCTACCTGACCGGCGACGTGGACTCCACCGACCGCCTCTTCTCCATGGCCGTGGAAGTGGCCGTGAAGGAGGACGCCGTGCAGAAGGGCGACACCGTGGTCATCACCGCCGGCGTGCCCATCGGCAAGAGCGGCTCCACCAACCTGATCAAGGCCCAGACCGTCTAAACATCCATCACCTCTGCCGGTTCGGCAGCGGTTGGATCAGGCCCGTATTATAAGCTGAATATAAATAAAATCCCTTAAGGGGACCCAGGCGATTGCATTCTTTCCCGGGTCCTTCTTAAGGGATTTTTTAATGTTACCGCCTTTTCTGCTGCCAAAATATATCCCCCACCCAGCATGGGAGGGGGATATAATCAGATCTGTTTTACGGCTGCTCCGTTCCGCGCTTTTTTTCTCTCCAGGTATAGAGGAGAACTGCCAGGCACACCGTCACTGGTACGCTCAGTACGATGCCAAAGCTGCCAGAAAGGCCCTGCATGATAGCGATTCCAATGTTGTTGGAGTTTATGATTTGCTGATAGGGCAGATCATAGGCATAGTCCAGCAGCAGCATCGAAACGCTGCCGCCTGCAAAGGCCAAAATCAACGTGTTGGAGTCCGTGCCCATCATATCCCGCCCCACATGCATCCCAGCCTTAAAAAGTGCCCGTTTAGACAGGGAGGGATTTTGTTGATGGATCTCGGAAATCGCGCTGGCAATGGACATAGCCACATCCATTACCGCCCCCAAACTGGAAATGAGAAGCCCCGAGAAGAGGAGCCCTCCCACTTGAATGCCGTTCACATTCCAGAGGGTAAGGAGACTCTCAATGTCGGACACGTTCCAGCCGCTGATGCCGCTGGCCCAGCTGAAGCATGTGGCCGCCACCCCTGCGATGACCACCCCGGCTACCGTACCACCGGTGGCGACCAGTGTTTTTTTGGTGGGTCCTCCGATCAGATACATGGTCACCACGGTGGTCACCACACACAGCCCCACCGACACCCAGAAGGGGGAATACCCTCTGTACACCAGGGGCAAGTAGAAAAAGAGGATACACAAAAAGGTGAAAATCAACCCCAGAGCGCCCTTAAGGCCCTGTTTCCCGCCAACCAGCACCAGCACCACCAGATAGAGGGCGGCAAAGAGGTACAGGACCCCCTCGCGATCCTGGCTGTACACGCTGGTAATGGTGGACTCCCCTGCCACACTCTGCAGGACCACCACTTTCATACCTACAGTGCAGCCCGCGCCGAAGAGATAGCCGGAAGAACTGGTTGTCTCCAGCTCCTGTCCAGCCCGGACGCCGGTCGTCATGCGCACCATCACCCGCTGTTCGCCCACCCGGCTGCCGTCAGGCATGAGATTATCCTGGAGAATCTGGGTGACTACACCCTTCTCAAAGGTCTGACCCTCCCGGGAGACCAGCGGCACTTTGTCTACCCGGTTGATCGATACAACAAAAGCCACAAAGACTGCCAAAAGGAGAAGTGGCACGCCCCAGCGGAGCAGGAAGTGGGAAAAGGTTCTCTGTTTCATGGCAAAACTCCGTTCTTGTAGCACAGCGGCCTCTGCGCACCAGGCGCGGAGGCCGCTGTCTGTCGGTTGATTCAGGGCTTGGCGTTTTTTACAGGTTTACACCCAGAGTCGCCAGGAAGGACGCAGACACGTAGTAGTTGCCCTCGGCCAGCACGGCGTTGGTGGAGACAGTCTTGCCGTCCACCGTGATATTCAGCGCAGAAGCAGCGCCGGAAGCGGGGGTCCCGGTGGGCACAGCGCCGGTGTAGGCCTTACCGGTATTGACGACCACGCCGTTGTCCCACTGTACATCAAACTGGTTGTCGGTGCCGGAAACGGAGGCAGCCACGTCGCGCAGGCGGTAGTAGGTCTCTCCCTCCACATCCAGAGTGGCGGCGGACACACCGTCCGCAGTCTTGCGGATGGTGAAGGTATCGTCGATCTTCTCTGTCTTGCCGTCGTCGGTGATCTGGTAAGTATCGATGGTGAAGGTGTCCTCACTCAGGGAAATGACGGAATAGCTGGGCAGCCAGTTCTGGCTGCGCTCGGCCACATAGTCCTGCTGGGAGGCAATGAGCTCATAGAACTTCGAGCCAGAGGCCGAGTTCGCGGTCATGTAGAGGATTCCCTTGGGGTTCGTCACGGTGTTGCCGCTGGTGCTCTCAATGGTATAGCAACCGTTGTCGGCCTGGAAGGCATCGTGAGCGGCGGTACCGGTGGTGTCACCCTCCTCGGGGTACAGAGGGATCTTCTCGTCAGTCTGGGTGTTGTAGGCGTTGTCCCAATCGTAGTCGGTGCCCTCGTCGTTCAGACGGAACTCATAAGTGCCGTGGGTCTGACCGTCACCGTAGAGCATCTTGGTACGGCTGTAGGTATGGTCATGGCCCTGGAGCACCACGTCGATGTCGTACTCATCGAAGATGGGGGTCAGCTGGGTGCGCAGGATCATGCCATCCGTGTCGGAGTGATCCAGGCCGGAGCCATAGATGTCCTGGTGGATGGTCACGATGCGCCACTTGGCATCAGGGTTAGAGGCGATCGCCTCCTGGATGGCCTTCTCGTGCTCGGCCACGTTGTAGTTATTGGTGTTGAGGACGATGAACAGACCCGCACCATAAGAATAGTAGTAGTCGCCGCCGGCCTGCGTCTTGCCATACTCCGTGGTGTTGGGGTTATTGAAATGGTACATATAGTCGGCGTTCAGAGAATCATGGTTGCCGATGGTGGTCGCCACAGGCAGGCTGGCCAGAGCGCTGGCGCTCAGGTAGCCAGCATATTCCTCCTCCTTGGCCTTACCGGTCTTGTTGACCTGGTCGCCGGCGGAGATGATGAAGTTGAGGTCAGGGTTCTGGGCAGTGGCAATATCCAGGGTACGGTCCCAGGCAAAGCTGTCATTGCGGGCCGCCAAATTACCCGCACCGGAGTCGGCAGTGAGCGTCACATCTCCCTGGGTCTGACCCTTGGAGGCGCCCACCTGGGGATCGCCCACATAGAGAATCTTCAAGGTGGAGAAGTCCTGGGTCTGATAGGTAACCACGTCGGACTGGACGCCATTGCGCTCCACGGTGTAGTAATAGGTGCTGTTGGCCTGAAGCCCGGTGACGGTGACATGGTTGTACTGGTAGGCCACGCCGTCGGTGAGCGCGGTGTCCACCGCATCCGCCGTACCGGTAAAGGTCTTCAGATTCTCCTTGTCGGTGCCAAAGTGGACCACGGGAGTGGCGGCTTTGCCGTCCTCCACCTTGCTGTACCAGGCGAAGTTCAGCTCGGTCTCATCGGCGCCGGGGGTCAGGGAGACCTTGGTGTAATCGGTGGCGACGGCGTCCCACTGGGCGACCCATGCGTTCCAGGCCTCGCTGCCGCCGGTCACGCTGGAGTCATTGTAGGGAGAGGCCAGGGCCAGAGGGGCCGCCCCCATCAGAAGAGAGCCGGTCAGGACGCCGGCCAGGACCTTTTTGCTCATATTCATGTCCAGATTACTTCCTTCTTTTCTCAAGTATACAGCTTATTTTGCAACTGCAATTGGCAGTATAGCACCCCATTTTCACCTTTTCAAGAATAGTTTCAGAATCTTTTCACGTATTTTACACAGTTTTTTCATTTCTTAGAAACAAAAACCGACCCCTAGGCATTTACGCCCAGGGGTCGGTTGGAATCCCTCAATCTGTGAATAAACTATGCAATTAAATTCAGGACACGAAGCCGGCGGCCTTGAGGATCTCCACGGCGCGGTCCTTGTTGGCCTCGGACACGCGGACGATGGGACCAGTGCAACCCATGCCGTCCTCGGCGTAGATCTTCTCCTTCCACAGAGCCTTCACAGCATCCTCCAGGTCCATGACCTCGATGCCGGGGATCTGGGCGGTGACGATCTCCTTGGGAGGAGCCACAACGTCCTCCGCGGGAGCGGCGGACTTGTTGGCAGCGGCCTTGCGCTCAGCCAGGAGCTTCTCCAGGCCGGCCTTCTCGGCGGCGGCGAACTCGGCGGCAGCCACCTCGAACACCTTGCCCCGCACCAGCTGGGCGGCGTAGTTGATGGCGCCGGCGATCACGGGAGCGCCGGAGGCACGGGAGATAATCATGACCAGACGGTCATAGCCCTTGCCGATGCCGGGGCCGTAGCCGTAGCCCACGGCCTCGTAGCTGCCGCCGGTGCAGGCGGAGGAGAGCATCTTGGAGAGGATGTTGCCGGTGAGGGAGTCGGTGACCATCACGTCGGCGGAACCCATGAGCACGTCGTTGCCGCGCATCACGCAGCCGCCATCAGCACGGGCAGACTCGGCAAAGGTGATGGGGTAGCCGTTTTCCTTCAGGGTCTTGAGGGCACCCTCGGTCTGACGGGCGCCGTCCACGTTCAGGATACCCACGGTGGGGTCAGCCACGCCGCAGGCCTTGGCAGCGATGATGCCGTAGATGGCATTCTTGATCATGCCCTCGATCCGGTCGGTGGAGGAGGTGCCGGTGGTGTTGGCGATGAACATCTCATGGCCCTTGCCGGGGGTGACGGCGCGGCCCACGGTGGACACACCGATGGGGAAGGGATAGTGCATGGTCACAGCGCCGTCCACGGCGCCGGTCTCCAGCAGCTCTTCCATCTTCTTGTGGGCCTCGTCCTCGTCGGCCACGGGAACGGTGGTGACCTCAGGATGGGTGATGGTTCCGATGAAATACACATCGGCGCCGGCGCGGGCGGCCTTGACGGCGCCCTCCATCACGGTCTCTTCGCCGTGCTCACTGCCCATGGCGGTGACGGCGATCTTGGGCTTGGCGCCGAACGTGCCGGTCTCCAGGCCCTCGGCGATGGCCAGGAAGGTGTCGGCAATCAGCTTTTTCGTCTTGTCAGCCATTGCGTCTCCCTCCTTACTCGTCGTCCACAGCCAGAGTGGCGGCGAACTGACGGAAGGACTCGGCGATGAGCTTCTTCACCTTCTCGGTGGATACGCCGCCCTCTTCCACTTCACCGCTGTTCTTGCGGATGACGAAGGACACGCCGTCGAAGAGGTTGGTCATGCGGCCCAGGAACAGGGAGCCCTTGCCGATGATCATGGCGGTGTTCAGCTCGCCGGCGAGCATCTCGTCGCGGGCGGGGCCGATGAAGGGCACGCCGGAGGGGATGTGGCCCTGGGTGGGAGCCCAGCCCACCAGACCGTGCTTGGTCAGGAACTCGGGCATGGCCTTCTTGTCCAGGTCGCCGTTCTTGACCGCCAGAGCGGCGATCATCTTGTAGTTGGCCAGAGGCACATCACCGGCGCCGGCGGGCTTGGTGATGTCGGGGTTCTGCATCTCGGGGGAGTACTTGTCGATGTCGGTGATCTTCAGACCGGCGCGGGCCAGAGGATCGGCCACCAGAGAGCCGATGACGGCCTGAGGAGCGGAACCGGTGCCCACGGTGTGGCGGCCCAGGATGGACAGGTCGATCTCGGGGTTCACGCCGTCGTTCTGGGAGATGACCACGGCGAAGCCGCCCAGCATGTCCTCCAGGATGGGCAGGCCCTTCTTGACGTGGTCCTTACCGTTCATGCCCAGCTTAGCGGTGCAGCCGCCAGCGGTGACGATAACGGTCTTGTAGGTGCCGGCCTTGACCAGAGAGGCGGCCTCCACAATGGCGTGAGCAGGACCGGCACAGAAGCCGCGGGTATCGGAACCGGTGGCGTTGGGCAGGCCGGCGATCTCAGCAGCCGCCTTTGCGAAGTTGCCGCCGCCGCGCTGGTTCATGTCGCCGCAGGCCTCCTCACAGCAGTCGATGACGTACTCGACCTCGGACTTGTCGATGCCGGCGTTCTTCACGGCATGCAGCAGAGCCAGCACGCTGGAGGCCTTGGACACCAGGTTCTCGTGCATGACATGGGCGGACAGGTTCACGTCGATGTCGTGGGCGCGCTTAACACAGCCCACCAGCTTGTTGTTGTGGTACAGGCCCTCAGCGTGCTCCTCGTTCACCAGGTGCTCGATCTCGCTGATCTCCACGCCCTCGTTCAGGCGGCCCACCATCTCCTCGTCAAAGAGGGGATGCTCGGCGATGGCAGCCTTGTGCTCGGCCACAAAAGCCTTCTCCAGCTTGACCACGTCAAAGCAGTCACAGATCTGCATCAGCAGCAGGAACTCGGCCTGGGGCATGATCTCGCCGTACTTGCCGTGGCGATCGGTAACGGGGCACTTCATGTCCACCCAGGAGGTGCCCTGCTCAGCCAGCTGAGCGGGGGTCACATTGCCGATATAGGTCTGGTTGGGCCAGTAGGCCAGCACATCCTGGAAGCTGCGCAGGTGGCTGGGCAGCTCCTTGAGGTACTCGCTCTCAGGATTGACCACGCGCTCGGTGGTCTGGGTGGTGCCGTTGTGGATCACCATGTCGGGAGTATGAACCAGGATATAGCCGGTTCCCTTGACAACACTGTTCATGTGAATAACCGCCTTTCCATCTATGGCTGTAATAATGCGCATCGTTTCGCGCGGGGATACGTCGTTTGCGTTTCGGGATGAGAGATACCCGGAAACTGCCGGAATAACGACAAAAGTGGTGACAGGGCGCGCCGCGTCCTACCACCACTTTTGTGTTCACAGCGCAATTAGTACTTGCAGTACTGATCACGGATGGACTTCATCTCATTGATGATCTCATCCACGTCCAGAACCATTTCCATCATGCTGACCTGCTCATCGTATACGGCGGGATCAACTTCATCTTTGATCTCGGGCTCGCACACATGATAAACCTTGAGTCCCAACGAGACTCCAGTCAACGGACCGGCGAAAGTGGGGTCGCCTGCGGTGACGGTCTCAGCCGCCAGACCGGAGGCCTCCGCCTCGGAAGCGCCCAGAATAACGATAACGTTCTCGGGGCCGAATTCCTCGGAGAAGTCCTTAACCCGCTTCTGATTCTCCAGATCCATTGCACCAGCGCTGGTTCACACAAAGCACTCGGTGGAGCTGAACACGACCTCAGCACCGGCGGTCTTCACGCACTCGGCGATGGCAGGACCGGGGATACCGTCGCGGTCACCAATGATGATGGCCTTCTTGCCTTCCAGCATTCCCATGGTGTTTCTCTCCTTCCTTTGTAGATTTATAGCAAGGGCGGATGCCCATACTACACAAGAAAATTAGATGTTGGCCTCGACCATGGCCTTGACAGCCTCGGGAGTAGCCTCTTCCTTCACGCAGGAAGCGATCTGAGCGCCGTTCTCGTAGATGGCGATCACGGGCAGACCCAGCACCTTCTGGGCAATGGCCAGACGGCGGGCCTTGGTGGTGTTCAGGGCGCAGAACTTGATCTTGTCGCCATACTGCTCGGCCAGCTCATGCACGTGGGGCATCAGAGCCTGGCAGGGCACGCAGCCGTCGCCGTAAAAGTCAACGAGGACCTTGCCCTCGGCCTTCAGCACTTCTTCCTCGAAGGTTTCCTTAGTCAGTTCCAGCATGGTAATATACCCCTTTCATTGTTCGGTGCGGCGGCTGCCGCGCCGTTCATTTACTCGTTGATGAACTTCTCAGCCTGCATGGCGGCGATAGCGCCGTCCGCAGCGGCGGTGACCACCTGGCGCAGGCTCTTGACACGGATGTCGCCGGCGGCGAAGACGCCGGGGATGTTGGTGTGCATGTTGTCGTCGGTCTTGATGTAGCCGTTCTCCATCTCCAGGATGCCGTCAAACAGCTTGGAGTTGGGGTTGTAGCCGATGAAGCCGAACACACCGAACAGGCCGTCCTCGGGATCGGCCTCGATGGTGGTGAGCTCGCCGGTCTTGACGTTCTTCACGACCATCTTGCTCAGCAGCTCGTCGCCGTCCACGGACTGCACCACGGTGTCCCACAGGAAGTGGAGCTTGGGATTGGCAAAGGCCTTCTCCTGGATGCTCTTGGCGGCACGCAGCTCGTCGCGGCGATGGATGATGGTGACCTTGCGGGCAAACTTGGTCAGGTACATGGCCTCTTCCACGGCAGAGTCGCCGCCGCCCACCACGAAGACCTCAAAGTCCTCAAAGAAGGCAGCGTCACAGGTGGCGCAGAAGGAGATGCCCTTACCGATAAACTTGGCCTCGTTCTCACAGCCGATGGGCTTGGGGAACGCGCCGGTGGCCACGATGACGGCCTTGGCACGATACTCATTCTTGGCGCTCTTGAGGACCTTCACATCGCCCTCCAGCTCCACGCTGAGAATGGTGTCGTTGGCGCGCTCAGCGCCGAACTTCTTGGCCTGCTCGGTCATACGGGCGATCAGGCTGGGGCCGCTCTCACCCTCGACCATCTGGCCGGGATAGTTCTCAATCTCATCGGTGATGGCGATCTGACCGCCATCCTTGCCCTTCTCAATAATGAGAGTGCTCAGACGGCTGCGACCGGCGTACAGACCGGCGGCCAGGCCGGCGGGGCCGGCACCCAGAACGATCACGTCATAAATCTTATCCATGGTATGATGCCTCCTACAAACTTCCATTTTGGATCCTGCGGGACATAAACGTGTGTGGACGGCGCACAAGAAGGCATCACTCTACTTAAGTAAAATGCCTAAAAATGTTTCTTTCCCCATCACGCATTTTATTGAAACGATCAATTCTTTCAGCGTGATTTTATAATGCTTTTTCAAGAAAGTCAAGAGCTATTTTTTTGCCCCCAATGGCAAAAACCCCTTTTAAATCGCGGTTATTAAAAAAATAAATGAATAATCATCTTGATTATATTTGATTGGCGCGGTATAATGAATTGGAAAGTGCTCCGCTCTCCGGAATCATACTTATAAGTTCATTTTCTATCCCATCAAGGCAGAACGATACCATGCGCAATTTTGTGCGCCACTGGTGAACTTTAAGGAGGCATTATCATGGCAAGACCCCCTTACCGGGCCGAACAGCGCAATCAAATTTTCGCCTGTTTTATCAATGCGGCCAGCGAGTTAATGGAAAATGAGGGTATGGAATCCCTCACCCTGCGCCGGGTAGCCAAGCGGGCGGGCTACAACAGCGCCACGCTCTACAACTACTTCAAGGACCTGGACCATCTGACGGTCTACGCCTCAATGAAATATTTTGAGGATTACAACCGGAACCTGGCCCGCTATCTGGCCGACGAGCAGGATGCCTTCCAGCGTTTTCTGTTCATGTGGCGCTTCTTCTGCGCCTCGGCATTCCGCCATCCCCACGCCTATTATAACCTCTTTTATGGAAAGTACAGCGGAGAGCTCACCGAAATCATCCACGCCTATTACGAGGTCTTCCCGGAGGAGTTGGGCGAACTGGATGACAGCGTGCTGGAGATGCTCACCTGCGGCTCTCTGGTGGAGCGCAACTGGCAGATGCTCCAGCCCGTTCTGGAGGGGGCCTCCCTCTCGCTGGAGGAGCGGGAGTCCATGAATGAGATCATTCTCTACTGCTTCAAGGAGCTGCTCACCCAGAAGATCCAGATGGGAGACGCCCTGGATAACCAGACCCTGATTGAGCGGCAGCTCAGCTACATCCATGTGATCCTCCGTCGCTGATGTTGCTGATTCTGTCCGTATGCGCCAAGATGCGCCCGCCGGCCAAGGCCGACAGGCGCATCTTTTCGATTTCTATTCCAATAGACCGAAGTCGGACAGGGGCAGCACCACCGCGATGACCCGCCCCAGAACATACCGCTCATCCACTACGCCCAGCAGCTCATTGCGGCTGTCATCGGAGTGATTGCGGTTGTCCCCCATCACAAAAATACTCCCCTCGGGGACCGTGACCTCTGTGATGGTGCGCAGGGATCCCTCCGGCGGGCGCTCCATCGCCTCATTGAGATAGGGCTCCTCCAGGGTCTCCCCGTCCACTGTGACCGTACCGGCATCGTAGTCGATGGCTACATGCTGTCCGCCCACCGCAATGACCCGTTTGACAATGGGACCGTTGACCTTCCCAAAGGGCTTTGTCAGCACCACCACATCGTGCTGCCGGGGCTGATAGCCGATACTCTGGAGCAGGACCATATCTCCGTCCCGGAGGGTGGGCTCCATGGAGCTGCCGTCCACGCCCACGACCCGGCCCACAAAGGTAAAGACCAAAATCAGGGCAATGAGCGCCATGACCAGCGCCTGGAGCCAGAAATACAGGTCCAGCCGAAGTGCCTGACCATTGGTCAGCCCCTCCTCCTGGCCAGCCTGGTTCATCATGGCCTCCCCTCCTTCTGCGCCGTTCATACCAGATTACTCCCTTCGCCCCGCGAAGACAAGGGAATATGCTGGACGTCGTAGGCGTCGGAGAGATAATTTCCCTCCCGGCTGTGGCAGGTAAAGAGAAGGATCTGCCGCTCTCTGCCCAGAGAGCGGAGCACATCCAGGGCCAGCTTCATCCGCCCGTCATCAAAGTTGGCCAGCGCGTCGTCCAGCACCAGGGGCGCGGCATTGGCATCGGGCAGCGCCAGCTCACACACCGCCAGGCGTACCGCCAGGTAGAGCTGATCGGCCGTTCCCCGGGAGAGGGAGAGCACCCGCCGGGGCAGCATCCCATCCCGCTCCTCCGCCATGGCCTCAAATTCCCGGGTGAGGGTCACCCGGTCATAGCGGCCGCCGGTCAGGCGTTCCATCAGCTCCCCGGCGCGCTCGTTGAGGGCGGGGGCAAAGCGCGCCTGCATGGAGCGGTTGGCCTCCTCCAGTCCCTCCAGGGCCAGAGTGATGGCCTCATACTCCTGCCGGCGCAGGGCCAGCGTCTCCTGGGCCCGCTCCAGATCTGCCTGGGTCTGGGCAGGATCGCCCAGGGTCTTGAGCTCTCCCTGGGCCATGGCCAGCACGCTGTTGAGCCGCCCGATCTCGCCCTCCACCGCGCTCAGCCGCACGGCGGTATAGGTGCCGTCATATCGGGGCTCCACATCGGGGACCGCTTCCGGGACCTCCTGGGGAGCGGGCAGGCGCTGGACCAATTTTTCCGCCCCTTCCCGCCGGATGGCCGCCTGTTCCAGCTTCTCCTGGAGGAAGAGGGCCTTGGAGATGGCCGCCGAGAGGGTAAAGGCATCCTTCGCCCCAGGCGCAAATCCCTGCACCAGCGGCAGGACCTGGGCCCGCAGGCGCTCCCGCTCATTTTTCAGATCAATGAGCGTCTGCTCGGCATTCTGCCGCTCCCGCTCCGCCTCATGGGCGCTCTCCCACCCGGCACGGTATTCCCGCGCCAGGGCCAGGATTTCCTCCGAATCCTCCACGCCGTACCAGGTGAGGATCTCTTCCCGCTCCTCCTGGATGGTGGCAGCCTGCCGCTTGAGCCGGACATTCTGGACCAGCAGAATGATCCCCCCCACGAGCAGCAGCGCCGTGCCCAGGAAAGCAAAGGGGGTCAGCAATACCCCTGCGGCAGCCGTTGCAAGGGCTCCGGCCAGCAGCAGAAGCCCCGCAGCAAGGGTTCCCCCGGAGGCCGGCTCCTCCAGATCCACCTCGTCGGCGTCCAGATTGGCTTTGTCCCATGCCTCCTGGGGCGACATCCCCGCAAAGAGGGGGTCGGAGGCCTCCTGCCGGGCCTGATTGGCGGCCTGGATGGCCGCCTCATAGTCCCGCTCGGCCTGCTTGAGCTTCTGCTCCACATTGCGCAGCAGGTTGAGCTCCTCCTGGGTCCGGCGCAGGACCTCCCGGTCGGGGGTCATTCCGTCCCTGCGCAATTCCGCGCGGTACTTCTCCTCCTCGGCACGGGCCTGAGAGAGCTCTGACTGGGCCTGCTCCCAGGCAGTACGTTTCTTTTGCTCCGCCGCCGCCTTGTGATAGGCCAACTCCACCGCCAGGGTGTCCCGCTCCCGCCGGAGCCCGTCCAGACTCAGCAGGGCCTCCTCCGCGGTGCGATGGGCCTTGGACTGCCGCCCGGCGGCCTCGTTCAACTCTGTGATGGTCTGCTCCAGCTCGGGGATCCAGCCGGTCTTGTTGTGCTTGCGCCGGTTGAGCCAGTCCTTGAGCTTCCGCTCCACCTGGGCCCCCGACACATCCTCCTCTCCCGAGGAGACCAGCGCGGAGATGCGCTTTTCCAGCGCCGGAGAGCCGTCCACCGCAGTGGCTCCCTGTCCCACAAAGGCCGAGCGCTCAAAGACCTCCCGGGGCGCCCCGATGAGGGTCTCTCCCACATTTTCCGCCGTCAGCTCGGGAATGGGCTCCCCCGTCCGGGTGTCCACCGCCTCAAACTTGCCGAAGGGCACCGTGCGGTTCTGGCTGCGCAGAAGAGTGATGAGACGCCCGTTCCACTCGATCTCCATACGCCCCTCCATGGCCGAGCCATTCCAGGGCTGATAGCGGTTTTTCTCGGCGATGAAGCCCTGCCGGTCCCGCTCCTTGGTGGGGATACCGTAGAGCATGGCCCGGATAAAGGCCGACCAGGTGGATTTTCCCGCCTCATTGGGGGCCTGGATCAGGTTGAGCCCCTCTCCCAGCTCCAGCGTCTCGTTCTGAAGCCGCCCAAAGGTGGCTGTCATTCGTTTGATCTTCATTGCGGCTCCTCCCGATTCTCCAGTGCGGCCAGGCCAAAGCGGGCTGCCCGCTCCACAGCGGCCCGGGCCTCCTCGTCATGGGCCTCCTCCAGCCGGCGGCGCATGGCGCGCAGGAAGAGCCCGGTCAGGGTATCCTCCTCTGCCCGGGCCCACAGGTCCTGGCGCATCCGGGTCTTGTCCCGGACGGAAACACTGTAATAGTGGGGGCGGGCCAGGGCCCCCAGCTTCTCCAGGTCCAGCCCCTCCATGCCCCGCTCTCCGGTGAGGAGGATGCGGCAGAAGTCCGGGCTCTCCCCCTCCGGAAGGGCCTCCCGCAGGGCCTCCTCCGGCATCCGGGCGGTCACATCCACCTCCCGGATCAGATAGCGCCGGGAACATAGCGGCACAAAATCCATCTGTACATTCCCCTGCTCCACGCTGCCGCAGAGGACACCCTTGTCTCCCAGCTCGTCAAAACCCCGTCCCTCCGGACAGCCGGGATAGGCCCAGACGGTGGCTCCGGCGCGGCGGGGACCGATCCGGGCATGGATGTGCCCCAGCGCGGCATAGTCCAGCCCGCTCCCGGCCAGATCCTCCTCGGTAATGGGGCCGTAGGTACTGTTGGGTGTGCCGTCGGCGTGGAGGACCAGCAGGTGGATCTTCCCGTCCTCCGGCGCATGGAATCCCTCCAGCACCCGGTCACTACGGTGCGCCCCGGTAAAGGCCGCACCGTAGACCGTACATCCCAGTTCCGGGAGCTCCACGGTCTCCAGGTGCGGCTCGGTGAAGATATGGACATTCTCCGGCCATTCCAGCGCCGCGTAGGGGGAGCGGGCCGACCAGAAATCGTGGTTGCCGGGGGCAATGAATACCTGTCCCCGGATGGAGCCCAGGGCCTTCTCCAGGGCCTCCAGGGTCTCCCCGTAGATCTCCGCTCCGTCAAAGAGATCCCCCGACAGGAGGACCAGATCGGCTCCCTCCCGGTTGGCCAGATCGGCCAGGCGGAAGAGCAACTCCCGCTGCTCCGCCCGGCGGCCCGCCGCCTTCTCCGGCGGCAGCGCGTGGAAAGGGGCGTCCAGGTGGAAATCCGCCCCGTGGATCACTTTCAGCATGTCAGTCCTCGTCCTCCTCCAGCGGCGGCATTCTCCGGTGCTCCACCGGGCCCCACTCGGGCAGGGGCAGCCGCTGCATGGCCCCGAATACCCGGCTCTTCAGATTGGGATAGCGCTCCCCCAGCTCCTTCACCAGATCCTTGACCTCCTGCCGCTTGGTGAATCCGTTGGCGGGACAGGGATTGTGCACCACCGGGAGCCCCTCCCGCTGGGCCACATGGCGGATATGCCCCTCCCCGCAGTAGAGCAGGGGGCGGATCTGGGAGATCCCCGTCCGGTCCAGCCAGGTCACCGGCTGAAAGCAGGACAGCCGCCCCTCATAGAACAGAGAGAGGAAGAAGGTCTCCACCGCATCGTCGAAGTGGTGTCCCAGCGCGATCTTATGGATGTCCCGCTCCAGCAGGGCGGTGTGAAGGGCCCCCCGGCGCATCTTGGCGCACATGGAGCAGGGATTTTTTTCTTTCCGCACATCAAAGATGACATGGGCGATCTCCGTCGGAATGCAGGTATAGGGCACATCGATCCGCTTGCAGTATTCCGCCACCGGCGCAAAGTCCATGCCGGTCCCCATGTCCAGCGTAATGGCCTCCACGGTAAAGGGCTTGGGGTAGAATTCCCGCAGCCGGGCCAGGGCGGCCAGGAGCACCAGGGAGTCCTTTCCCCCCGACACACCCACCGCGACCTTGTCCCCCGGCTGTATCATGTCATAATCCTCCACACAGCGGCGGACATAGGATAGGATTTTGTTCATAATGTCCCTCCCGGATGAAAATGCAGAACTTTTCGCGCGCATTAAAAGAAAAATCGAAAGTAAGCAATCAAGAGATTTCGAGAGCTTTCAAGAGAAAAAAAGAGCTTTTTACTTTTTAAATAAAAACTGCCCAAAAACGCCTTGACACCGGCCAAACACTGTAATATAATGCAATACGCTCCGTTCGTAGGTTCTATTCTACACGCGGGGCATGTGTTCTGTAAAGCCAAATTTCATCATAGAACTTGAAAGCAAATTGGAGGTTTCACCATGTCCACTTTTATGGCCAACAAGGGAAACATCGTCCGCAAGTGGTATATCCTCGACGCGGCCGGTAAGCCCCTGGGTAAGACCGCTGCCGCCGCTGCCACCCTGCTGCGCGGCAAGCACAAGCCCGAGTACACCCCCCACGCCGACTGCGGTGATTTCGTGGTCATCATCAACGCCGAGAAGGCCATCCTGACCGGCAAGAAGCTGGAGCAGAAGTACTATCGCACTCACTCCGGTTATCCCGGCGGCCTCAAGGAGACCAAGTACCGCCTGCTGATGCAGGACAAGCCTGAGCTGGCCATGAAGCTGGCCATCCGCGGCATGATGCCCCGCAACATCGTGACCAAGGACAGCCTGACCCGCCTGCACATCTACCGCGGCGCGGAGCACCAGCAGACCGCTCAGAAGCCCGAGCCCTGGGCTTTCAACTAAGCAGGAGGTAAACGAGAATGTATAAGAGCAAGAAGCCTTACCTGTACGGCACCGGCCGCCGTAAGTCCTCCGTGGCCCGTGTGCACCTGTTCCCCAACGGCACCGGCTCCATCACCATCAACGGCCGTGACATCGACGAGTACTTCGGCCTGGAGACCCTGAAGCTCCTGGTCCGTCAGCCTCTGGCTACCACCGACACCCTGGGCAAGGTGGACATCGTTGCTACCGTCACCGGCGGCGGCGTGACCGGCCAGGCCGGCGCCATCCGTCACGGCGTCTCCCGCGCTCTGCTGGAGATGAACCCCGAGTTCCGCGCCGCTCTGAAGAGCGCCGGTTTCCTCACCCGCGATCCTCGCATGAAGGAGCGCAAGAAGTACGGCCTGAAGGCTGCCCGCCGCGCTCCCCAGTTCAGCAAGCGCTGATTTTTCCCTTTGGATTTTCAAAAATGCCGCCCATTCTGGGCGGCATTTTTTGCATTTCCTGGATTGGGGTACCGCAAGATCGTATGGAGGCAGTAACCGTGCAGGCAGTTTGCTTTCCCGTTTCCCGACCTTCCATATAAACTTGCTTTTCCTATCTGTATTTAGTATAATTGTAAATAAACTCTTGCGTTTCGCGCATCTACCATTCATTATTAGGAGAGCCATATCATGCTGGGAACCAACTTATCGACCTCCTCCCCCGTATATCAGTCTCTCTGCGCGTTTTTTGACGCCTATCTTGTCCGCCGCGATCTGGATGCCGCCCTTGCCCAGGTCACAGAGGATATTTACAGTCTTGGAACCGGTGTTCACGAGGAAGCCCATGGCCGGGCCGAATTTGCCGCCCTGCTCCAGGAGGAATTGCACTCGGAACCAAACCCCAATCATTATCAGATCCATTCCTATTGGGAAAAAGAAGTTGCCCCGGGGATTTACAGCTGCCTCTGTCAAATCGAGGTTTCCGCCGAGGTCCCCGGTGAGGGCCGCGCCTACTTTTCCACCCGCCTTACGGCCGGCTTTCGGGCCGAGGAGGGCAAATACCGGGCCTTCAGCCTGCACATGTCCTGCGCCAATCCCATTCAGCAGGAGCGGGAATTTTTCCCGCTCCATTACGCCGCTCAGGAACTGAAAAAAATGAATGCCGACTCCCAGAGCAAACTCGCCGAGCTCTTCAATGAAATCGTACCGGGCGGCATCATGGGCGGCTATCTGGAGCCGGATTTTCCCCTCTACATCATCAACGACCACGCCCTGGATATGTTGGGCTATACTTATTCGGAATTCTGCGCCGACACAGAGGAAAAGATCGCCAACACGATCCATCCCGATGACCTCCCCGGCGTGATCCGGGCCATCGCGGATAGTTTTGCCGCCAGTGACAAGTACGATGTGGAATACCGCCTGCGCAAAAAAGACGGCTCCTATCTTTGGGTCCACGACGTGGGGCGAAAGATCGTCACAGAGGAAGGGCGCCCCGCGATCATCAGCGTCCTGGTGGATATTTCGGAACGGGTGGCCTATCAAACCCTTCTGAAGGACAATTCCATCCGGGATTTCCTGACCGGGATCTATAACCGCCGGGGTGCAGAGGAATGCATGTCCGCCCTCCTGGCGGCAGAGCGGGCGTCCTATGGTTTCCTGCTGCTGGATCTGGACGATTTCAAGCAGATCAATGACCGCTTTGGCCATGCGACCGGAGACCGGGTACTCCAGATGGCTGCGGCACAGCTGCGGGCCCATTTCCCGGATGGCATCTGTGCCCGTCTGGGCGGGGATGAATTTGTGGTCCTGGTCCCCAACCTCTCCGAGCTTGAAGTCTTTCAGCTTCGCACCCAGTCTCTCTGTGAGGCCTATCGGAAGAGTCTGTCCACCCTCTGTGCAGGCCATCAGGCCGGCATGAGTATTGGAGGACTCTTCTTCCACCAGTCTCGTTCCTTTTCTTCCCTGTATGTCCAGGCGGATCAGCTGCTCTATCAGGTCAAACACCACCGGAAGGATGGGATCTGCATCCACTCCCTCCCCTGAGCTCCTGCCCCGCGATATGCGATACAAAAGCCGGCAGGCCGGAATAATTCCGGCCTGCCGGCTCTTCTCATACATAACCAAGCATGCCCCGCACAGAGACTTCGCCCGCGTTGACGACCTCCCGCCGTCCGTCGCTCCGGCGGACCACCAGCTGGAAATCCTCGTCGATCTCTTCCGCCACACCGGTCCAGCTCTCGCTGCCCCGGAGGATCCGCACCTCTTTCCCCAAGGTCACACAGTCCCTCCGGTACTGCTCCAAATAACGCTCCCTGCTCCGGGGAAACTCCGCCCGCAGGGTGTCCAGCGACCGGAGCAGCGCCGCTGCCAGCTCCGCCCGGCGGGGTGGATGTTCCAGGATCTCTCCCAGCGACACGGCCAGAGGCGCCACCTCCGGCCCGAAGTCCTCGGCGGTCTGGGAGACATTGATCCCCACGCCGATGACCACATACTGGGGCTGGACGCCCTCGCCCTCCATCCCCAGCTCCGTGAGGATGCCGCACAGCTTCCGCCCATTCCAGACGATGTCATTGGTCCATTTGATGCCCGGACGGAAGCCGCAGACCTCCTCCACCGCATCGCAGACCGCCACGCCGGTCCAGGCCGTGAGCCAGAGCAGCTCCCGCAGGGCACTCTCCGGCCGCAGGAGGACCGAGAGGTATAACCCCTTCCCCGCCGGGGAGACAAATCCACGGCCCCGCCGTCCGCGGCCCGCCGTCTGCTGATCTGCCAGCACGGTCAGGCCTTCCGCGGCGCCCTCCAGCGCCCGGCGCTTGATCTCACTGTTGGTGGAGTCCACCGTATCCAAGCATATTAGTTCCCGGCCCAGAACGCATCCCGCCAGACTTCCGGCCAGCTCTCCCGCAGAGATCCGGTCGGGAGAGGCCTCCAGCCGATAGCCCCGATTGGGCGCGGACGAGATGAGATAGCCCTCGTCCCGGAGGGCGCTCACAGCCTTCCAGACGGCCGCCCGGCTCACACCAAGCCGCTGGCTCATCTCCTCCCCGGACTGGGGCCCCTCCCCCTCTTTCAGCAGTTTCAGCACATCTTCCCGGAGCATATCGGTTCCTCCTTCTCGTTTCCATTGCTCCCATTGTACCTGCTGGCAGGGACTTACGTCAACTCCCTCCCGGGCATATCCTCTCCTGTCGTTCCATATACATAGTAGCAAGATTTGGGAAAGGCGGGATGTACCATGGCATATGACGAAGCACGCCCCGGTGCGGATGTGCTCCACCACATCATTCTCGAAGGGCGGGAGCAGCTTACCGTCTCCGGCGTGGAAGAGGTGGAGAGCTTTGACGAAAACAGCATTGTAATGGATACCATCAAGGGTGTTCTGATCGTGCGGGGGGAAAACCTCCACATTGAAAAGCTCAGTCTGGACGGGGGCGATCTGAAAGTAGAGGGCAGCATTGACTCCCTGACCTACGAAGAACGCCGGAATGCACAGGGCGGTCTCTTTGCCCGCCTGTTCCGCTGAGCCATGGGTGTCTCCATTTCCGGCCAGCTCACCGCCCTCCTCTCGGCCCTGGGCCTGGGCCTGGGGACCGGGATGGTGTATGACTGCTTCCGCATCCTCCGATGCCGGTGCCGGTGGCGCTGGCTGGGCGGTCTGCTGGATTTTCTCTTTTGGCTTCTGGTGACCCTTGGCCTCTTCCTCCACGCTCTGGATACCGGCGGCGGGGTCCTCCGCTTCTACATGGTGGCCGCCGTACTGGGCGGCGCCATCGGCTACTTCCTGCTGCTCAGTCCTCTGTTTCTCTTTCTGGGTTACCGGATGGCTGATTTTGCCGGCATTCTCTTTCGTCTGGCGGTCTCTCCTCTGATCCTTCTGCGGCGGATCCGTAAAAAAATAGTACAGAACACAAAAAAGAACTTCCATTATCGCCGGAAATGGTATAGAATAAAGCTACTAATCGGTGAAATGGATGATGCCGTGCCCCGCGGGGCCGCGCAGCGAAAGGGGGGCGGAGCCCATGAAGACAAAACCGGCGGGATTTCTGACCAAACTGGTCGTGTTTGCCCTGTTGGTGGTCACCGCAAGCGCACTGCTCAATCTGCGCACCCAGATTCTCAGCGCCCAGGCGGAGCGGGACGCACTGCAGGCGGAGCGGGATGCTCAGCTTCAGATCAACGCCGATCTGCAGGACGCCGTAGACAACAGCGACGATCCCGACCGTCAGGCTGACATGGCCCGCACCAAGCTTGGGCTGGCTGCTCCCGGCGATCAGGTCATCCTGTTCACCGACTGACGCGGGCCTTGTGTCCCCGTTTTAACTTAAAGGAGGATATTTCAGTCAGTATGGAGTTCGGTGTTGGTTCGATTCTGGAAGGTAAAGTAACAGGTATCACAAAGTTCGGTGCGTTCGTGTCCCTGCCGGAGAACAAGTCCGGTCTGGTCCACATCTCGGAAATCGCTTATTCCTATGTCAGTGATGTCAAGGACCATCTGAAGGAGGGACAGGAGGTCAAGGTCAAGGTCATCGGGATCGACGAGAACGGCCGGATCAATCTCTCCATCAAGAAGGCTATGGATCCTCCTCCCCGTCCCGCCGGTGGTCCCCGTCCCGGCGGACGGCCCAATGGTGCCCCTCGGGCGGCCGGCGGAGGCGCCGGATTCCGCCGTGCGGCTCCCCAGGAGCCCACTTCTTTTGAGGATCGCCTCAAGCAGTTCATGCAGGCTTCGGACAGCAAGCTCTCTGAGCTGCGCTACATGGACAAGCGTGGTTCCCGCCGCGGTGGCCGAAAGTAAAAAAATATATCCCGCTCCGGCTCTACCGGAGCGGGATATTTTGTTTCAGGTGCGCTTCTTACAGCTCCCGGTACATGGCGGGGGCATCGGCCTTACCCACGTGCTCGGCCACGGTGAGGACCTGCACCTTTACGGTGCGCTCTCCAAACCGCAGCTCCAGCACATCCCCCTCCTTCACGTCGTAAGACGCCTTGACGGGGCGGCCATTGGCTGTGACACGCTGGTTGTCACAGGCCTCATTGGCCACGGTACGGCGCTTGATGAGACGGGAGACCTTCAGCCATTTGTCCAGACGCATCCGCATACCTCCTCTTCCAGCTGCACAGCGGCCCCGGGCAGATGCCCGGGGCCGCGATCCGTTTCAATGCTTACTTGGAAACAGCGTCCTTGAGGGCCTTGCCGGGCTTGAACATGGGCAGCTTGGAGGCAGGGATCTCAATGGGCTCCTTGGTCTTGGGGTTGCGGCCGGTACGGGCGGCGCGGTTCTTCACCTCGAAGGAACCAAAGCCCACCAGCTGGATCTTGTCGCCCTCGGTCAGGGCGGCGGTGATGACGTCGATGGCAGCGTTCAGAGCGCTCTCCGTATCCTTCTTGGACAGGCCGGACTTCTCGGCAGCGGCGGCGATGAGTTCAGTTTTATTCATGGTTTTTTCCTCCTGTGCATTGTTGCGGGCGGGTTTCACCCTGTATCCTAAAAGCGGCTTCCAGGTGCGCGAATCGCGCCGTTCCCTCTCTGGGCCGGAAGTCTCCCGCTTTTATGCGTGTTTCGCGCGCTCCCAGAGCGCGTCCAGCTCCGCCAGGGACATCTCCTCCATGGGGCGTCCCTCGGCCTTGGCCTGAGCCTCCACCTTGCGGAACCGGTCGATGAATTTATCGGTTGCCTTTGTGAGCGCCTGCTCCGTGTCCACCTTCACAAAACGGGAGACATTGACTGCGGAAAAGAGCAGGTCCCCCAGCTCCTCCTCGATGTTGGAGCCCTCGGCCACGGCGGTCTTGAGCTCCTCGATCTCCTCGGAGAGCTTGTCCAGCGCACCGGAGACATCCGGCCAGTCAAATCCGGCCTTCTTCGCCTTCTTCTGGACCTTCTCGGCCCGCCACAGGGCGGGCAGGCTCCGGGCCACGGCAGAGAGGGCGTCCGTGTTGGTCTTCTGGCCCTTCTCCTTGCGCTTGAGATCCTCCCAGTTGGAGAGGACCTCCCCGGTGCCCGATACCTTCACATCCCCAAAGACATGGGGATGGCGGTAGATGAGCTTCTGACAGATCCCATCCGCCACACCGTCCAGGTCGAAGCGTCCCTGCTCCTCCTCCATACGGGCGTGGAGAACGATCTGGAGCAGGACATCTCCCAGCTCTTCCCGCAGGTGCTCGGCGCTGCCCTCGTCGATGGCCTCCACCGCCTCATAGGCTTCCTCCAGGAAGTTGCGGCGGATGGACTCGTGGGTCTGCTCGGCATCCCAGGGGCATCCTCCGGGTGCCCGGAGGATGCGCACGATCTCTTCTAAATCTTTTACCGTATAGTGCTGCTTGTATTCAAAATCTACCATATTTTCATTCCTCCTGCAACAGCTCCCACACTTCATTTTAATGAATGTGCAGAATCTTTGCAAGTTTCTCTCCCTTGGGCATGAGTTCCAAATCTTCCCTGGAAATCACACGCAGGGCCAGTACCAGCACCAGATAGAGCACCACGCCCACGCCGATGGCCACGGCCACCGCCACGGCATTGTCCAGGAAGCCGAGCTGATCGCCGCCCAGGATGCGCTCCATCATTCCGTAGACTGCCCATACGCCGCCGCCCATAATGGCCGCCGCGATGACCGGCTTCACAAAGACTTTTGTATAGCTGGGTGCGCTGGGGACCCGCGCCTTGATGATGAGCAGGTTGAGCACTGCCGCAATGGCAAAGCAGCACAGGGTGCCCACCGGCGCGCCGTAGATCATGATGTTGGGGTTGCCCACCAGCGTATAGTTGACCAGGATCTTCACCACGCCGCCGATCACCACCGTGACGATGGGCAGGTTCACAATGCCGTTGGCCTGCAGGATGGAGGTGGCAATGAGCTGCACGCACACGAAGATGGACGCCAGTCCCAGGATGGACAGCAGAGGACCAGCAATGGTGTAGTCCGTGCTGCCGCCGGTGAGCAGGCGGATGATGGGCTCACCCAGGACAAAGAGTCCGGCGCCGGCCGGAAGGGCCAGGAGCGCGGCAAAGCGCAGAGCCGACTCGGAGACCTTCCGGGCCTCCAGGTCATTGCGGCGGGCACGGGCCGCCGACACGGCGGGGATGATGCTGGCGGTGAGGGGCACCATCAGATTGAAGGGCAGGTTGTAGATGCTCATACACTTCTGATAGGCGCCGTACAGTCCGCGGGCAGAGTCCAGCACCGGGACTACGCTGGGATCGGTCAGGGCAGCCTGCATGTTCTGCTGGAGGATCAGGACCGCCTTGTTGCCGATGTCAAAGAGTCCGCGCACGCCCTCGGTGACCGTGGGCCCCGCGTCCTGGATGCTCTGGAACACATTCTGAAGCTGTCCGTTGACCAGGTTGGTGTCAATGAGCGTCACAATGGCGCTGGTGGAAGAGCTGATGGTGATGGGGATGGCCAGCTTCAGAAGCCGCCCCAGGATCACCTTGGAGCTGTCCGCCCGGTCGGTAAAGGGGCCGGGGCGCAGCCGATTGGTGCGCCGGTGGTTGAAGAACAGATAAAAGACCGACAGGATGCTGCCCACCGACACGCCCGCAATGGCGCCCACCGCCATCATCCGGTCGCCCAGATCGGCGGGCTGGATGGCCAGCGAGCCGATGAAGAGGGCCAGCCCCATGCCGATGATCAGCTTGGAGAGGTTCTCGGTGACCTGGGAGATGGCCGTCGGCATCATATTCATATGCCCCTGGGCATAGCCCCGGAAGGCCGAGCAGCAGCAGGTACAGAGCACCGCCGGCGAGAGGGCCACCACACACCACACGGCCTTCTCGTTCTGAAGGGCATAGGTGGCCACGGGCAGCGCAAAGACCGACATACAGATAAAGCTGAACAGGCCCATGGTCAGGAAGGCAAAGAAGGCCACCTTGAAGACCTTCTGCACCTGATTATACCGGCCCAGAGCATTGGCCTCCGACACGGTCTTGGAGAGGGCCACGGGCAGTCCTGCGGTAGAGATCGTCAGGAAAAAGGAATAGATGTTGTAGGCCGCGCCAAAATCGCCGTAGGCCTCATCGGACAGGATGATGCCCAGCGGGATCTTATAAATGGCACCGATGACCTTGATGATGATGGTACTCACCATCAGCACGGCCACACCGCCGAAAAAGGTATTTTTTTTCTGCTGACTGGACAACGGTTCTCCCCCTTACTTTTGGAACAGCAGGGGCAGGGCGTAGTCCTGGACCTCCCGCTTGACCCGCTCAATGTCGATGGTGAGGAACTCACCATTCTGGTATATGACCTGACCGCGAGCCATATTCATGATGACGTCGCATCCACGGGCGGCGTAGACCAGATTGGAGATCACGTCGTGACAGGGCGTGAGGTTGAGCGCGTCAAAGTTGATCAGGATAAGGTCGGCGTCATAGCCCGCCTCGATGCGCCCCGTCTTGCGGCCCAGAGCGGCGGCGCCGTTGGCGGTGGCCATGCGCAGGGCCTGTGCGGGCAGAACGGCCAGCGGGTCGCAGTTGGCGCCGTTCTGGAGAATGGCCGCCAGCTTCATCTCCGCAAAGAGATCGGTGCAGTTGTTGGAGGAGACGCCGTCGGTCCCCAGTGCCACGTTGACCCCCGCCTTCTGCATGGCGGACACCGGCGCGATGCCGGAGCCCAGCTTCAGGTTGGACATGGGATTGTGAATGGCCGAGATCCCCTTCTCGGCCATGATGGCCCAATCCTCAGGGGTGGTCCAGACACAGTGGGCCGCGATGGCCCGGGTATCCCACACGCCGTACTGGTTCAGGGTCTGGATGGGCGTAAGGCCGTTATGGCGCCCCTTGCAGGCCTCATGCTCCGTGCGGGTCTCAGAGATATGCACGTGCATGCCCAGGTCCTTTTCCCGGGCATAGGCCGCCATCCACTCCCACAGGTCGGCCCGGGAGGTGTACTCCCCGTGGATGGAGGCGTCGATCCGGATCTGGCCGTCGTTGTAGCCGTGCCACTCCTCGGTCAGGGCACGCTGCACCTGGCACTCATGGTCGGTCTCCGGGTCAAAGGTATCGGAGAAAAGCACCCCGCCGCAGCACAGATTGGCGCTGATGCCGGACTGGGCCACCCGCTGGGCGATAACCCCGGTGCGCATATACATATCGGCAATGCATGTCACGCCGGAGGCGATCATCTCGGCCAGTCCCAGATCGGTGCAGCATGCTACCGCCCGGTCATCCCATCTGGCCTCGGTGGGGAAAATATACTTCTCCAGCCAGTCCTGAAGGTTGTTGCCGTCGCCGTAGCCACGCATGGCCATCATGGGCACATGGGTGTGGGCGTTGACGAAGCCGGGCATCAGGACGTTGTTGCCACCGTCGATCTCCCGGTCAAAGGGACCGTCGGGGCGCTGGGTGCCCACAGAGCAGATCTTGCCGTCCTCTACCGCCACAAAGGCGCCGGAGAGAACGGTGTCTGCCGCATCCATGAGCACGGCACGGACATTGGAAATCAGGGTCTTCATACCGCGCCCCCTTACATCTGCTTCAGGCACTCCAGCACCAGGCGGGAGAACTTATCCTTGCAGGCCTCGGCCGCCTCGAGCACCTCCTGCTCACTCAGGGGCTGGTCCAGAATACCGGCCGCCATGTTGGACAGCAGGGTAAAGCCCAGCACCTGCATGCCGCAGTGGCCGGCCGTAATGACCTCGGGCGCGGTGGACATGCCCACCGCGTCGGCCCCGGCGATGCGGGCAAACCGAACCTCGGCAGGGGTCTCATACTGCGGGCCGGGGAAGTACATATACACGCCCTCCTTCAGCTCGATGCCCAGGTTCTTGGCCGCATTGCGGGCCACCTGGCGCAGGGCGGGGGTATAGAGCTTGGAGGCGTCGGGGAAGCGGACGCCGAACTCGGGCAGGTTCTCGCCGCGCAGAGGAGACTCCATAAAGATCTTGATCTGGTCGGTGATGAGCATCAGGTCACCCGCCTTCCAGTCCATGTTCACGCAGCCGGCGGCATTGGTAACCACCAAGGTGTCGCAGCCCAGCAGACGCAGCACCCGCACGGCATAGGACACCTCCTCGTAGGAGTAGCCCTCATAGTGGTGCATCCGTCCCTGCATGACCGCCACCCGGCGTCCCTCCAGGGTACCGAAGACCAGCTGGCCCTTGTGGCCGGGCGCGGTGGACGCCTTGAAGTGGGGGATATCCCGGTAGGAGACCACGATGGGATTTTCCACCACATCGCCCATAAAGCCCAGACCGGAACCCAGCACCATGGCGACCTGGGGCTTAAAATCTCCGATCTTTCCGCGGATGTAGTCGGCGCTCTCCTGGTACTGTGCAAAGGTATAGTTCATCGTTCAAGTCCTCCTAATGGATGGGGGAACAGGACGCCGGACGGAACTTCCGTCCGGCGTCCTCCCCTCTTGATTGTGTTGGTTGGTCTCTTATAGAACCGCTCCACAGTGTTTGCAGTATCGATCCTGTAAACCGCAGTGCTTTTCGCAGGCCGGGCACACCTTGACATCCCGCAGCGCGGCAGCCTGCTCCCGCAGATGCTCGATCTGGGCGTAGCGTTTTTCCAGCTCTTCCATGCGCTCCTCCAGAAAATCGCTGTGGTCTTCCCCGGTCTGGAGAGACTCATAGACCTTTTCTCCGATGTCACGCAGCAGGCCCTTACACTCCCGCTCCAACTCCAGCGCCTTCATATTCAGTTTGGCCGCGCCGAGGGCTTCCCCGGTCTTTTTCCCGGCATAGCACGCCGCCGCCTGGGCTGCTGTTCCCATCGTGGCCGCCGCCGCTTTCGTTCGGTCCAGGAATTCTTGCATACGCTCGTCCATGCGGAAGTCTCCTTTCACGCGGCAATCGCAGCGCTTTCAAGTCTGATTTCTCCTCATTTTACACCATGACGTGGGAAAAAGCAATTGAAAAGGCACACAGTTTTCATTCTTCCCGGAAGGGGCGTTCACATTCCGCCGCCCAGCGCAGCAGAGAGAGTGCGGTACACCTCAGCCAGGTCGATGGGCTTGGAGATGTGCCCGTTCATCCCGGCCTCCCGGCTCTTTTCCACATCCTCAGAGAAAGCATTCGCCGTCATAGCCAGAATGGGGATGCGCTTTCCGTCGGGCCGCTCCATGGCGCGGATGGCCCGGGTGGCCGCATATCCGTCCATCCGGGGCATCTGCACATCCATCAGGATCAGATCATAGTGTCCCGGACGGGAGGCCGCAAACTGCTCTACCGCCTCCTGGCCGTCGCAGGCCGTCTCCAGCCGGGCGCCGGATGGTCCCAGCAGCTCCACGGCGATCTCCCGGTTCAAATCGTTATCTTCTACGATCAAAATGCACTTGTCCCGGAAATCATAGTCGGCCGGGCCCTCTTCCCGGGCCGGAAAGGCCCCCCGCTCCGACCACAGCCGGTCCAGCAGGTCCACCAGAGCCGACTCAAATACCGGCTTGTTCAGCACATCCCGGGCACCCACGTTCTTTGCTTTCTCCCGCACCTCATCCTCATCAAAGGCCGTGATGAGTACGACCGCCGTTTCCGGGGCCTCTCCGTGCAGTCTGCGAGCGGTCTCCACGCCGTCCAGGAAGGGCATTTTCCAATCCACCAGTACCAGACCGTAGGGATCGCTCTCATCCCGGGCGCGCTCCACCCGGGCCAGGGCCTCATAGCCGTTGTCCACCCAGTCGCACCGGGCGCCCAGCTTGCGCAGGAGCAGGGCGATGTGCTCACAGCTCTCCAGATCGTCATCTGCCACCAGAGCCCGCAGCTGTCGGTACTCCTCCCGCGGCGGTGTGCCAGCACTCTCCACACGCTGGAAGGGAATGTGGACAAAGAAGGTGCTCCCCTTCCCCAGGGTACTGCTCAACCCGATCCGGCCCCCCATCATCTCCACAAAGCGTTTGCAGATGGCAAGGCCCAGGCCGGTCCCGCCATACTGGTGGGCCACTCCGGCGCTCTCCTGTTCAAAGGTCTCAAAGATCTTTCCAAAGTTCTCTTCCGCGATGCCGCACCCGGTGTCCTGCACTTCAAAGCGGATCTGCTGGGTCTGGACATTGCTCTCCAGCAGCTCCACACGCAGAGCAACCTTTCCGCCACGCGGCGTGAATTTCAGCGCGTTTGAGAGGAGATTCATCAGGATCTGGTTCACCCGGAGCGAATCGCCGATGAGCTGCTCGTCCATATCCCCCACCAGCTGCATTCCAAAGGTGATCTCCCGCTGGGCCGCCTGTCCATAGGCCAGATCCGCCACGCCTTCCAGCAGCCGCCGGAGATCAAAGGGCTCCCGCTTGAGTTCCAGCTTTCCGCTCTCGATCTTGGACATGTCCAGCACATCATTGATGAGCACCAATAGGTGCTTGGAGGACATGCTGATCTTCCGCAGGCACTCCACCACCTTTTCCCGGTCATCGGATTTTTGCAGCGCGATGAGGGTCATGCCGATGATGCCGTTCATAGGCGTGCGGATCTCATGGGACATGCGGGAGAGGAACTCACTCTTGGCCCGGCTGGCCTGCTCCGCCCGGGCGGTGGCCTCTTCCAGCTCCCGCTGGGTACGCAGCAGCTGGGTCTCGTCGGTAAAGACCGTGATATACTGGGGCTCATCCTCTTTTTCTCCACCGGATACCCGGTAGACCTGAATCAACAGATCCCGCTCCTCACCGGTATGAGGATGGCGGTAACACACGGTGCTCTTCCAGCAGCTCTCCCCGCCGTCTTTCAGCGCGGCCGCAATGCTCTCCCGCTCCTTCTCGGTAATATAGGGTCTGAGGACATAGGGGTCTTTCATCAGTTGTTCCACGGGTACGCCCAGAATGCGCTCCGCATTGGGGGAAATATAGTCCTCCCGGCCGCTTCTGGGAGAGCTGATGAAGAAGACGGTATCCACGGTTCTGCCCAGCAGATCAAAGAGCCGGTTCTGCCGCAGGATTTCTCTGGTCTGACGGCGGATCCGCGTGCGGTAAAAATTCAATACCGCTACCACTGCGGCCGTAATAAGGATGACAAAGATCGTACCCTCGGTACGGATGTCTCCCGCCGCGCTATAATAGTAATCAAAACGGTCTCTGGCATAGTCCATGATGCCCAAGAGGATCTCCTCCATCTCGGCCTGGCTGGATGTAATCTCCTGCTGTGTGAAAGCAACGATCTCGGATTCGCTGCGCTCCTCTGCGGCGGCATATTGGAAGAGCTGTTCGTTGGCTGTTTTCAGCCGCTCCAGCTGCTCGCGCAGGGCGGCGACCTCCGAATGTTCTCCCAGATAGCGCTCTTCCACTATCTGAAGATGCTCCTCCACCTCCAAATAGATCGTTTCGATCTGTTCACGGACCTCGGCCACCATGTCGGGATCGTTGTTATATTGCAGGCGTTCCGTATAGAACTGTATCCGCTCCAGGTCATTTTGCAGGATGGAGGCGGAGTCCAGCACCCGGAAGGGATGCTCGGAGATCTGCTCCAACTGCTCCATCAGACGATAGGTGTTCAGAATGGTCATAAATACGAACGCGACGAGAAGAAGCACCAGCACCAGACCCGAAACCAGGGTCACCCGGCCTTCCCATGGCATGATCTTCTTCTCTTTCCCCTTCCACTCCACCTTGCATTCCCGCCTTTCCGCCATGCCCAATTGCGTGGAACAAATATGTTTTTATTATAGCGGATGGCACGAAAACTGGCAACATCGTCCCGGATTGGAAAAGAAAGCGTCCCCGGAGCCGATGGCTCCGGGGACGCTCTGCCGCTTTTATGGATGAATGATTCTGTGGCTCAGCGAATCAGTCCCAGATCTCCAAAGGGGAAGAGGACCAGCTCCGCCTTTCCCAGGATATAGCGGGTATCCACCGTACCCAGATCGGGATTTCGGCTGTCATTGGAGACATTGCGGTTATCTCCCATCACAAAGACCTCTCCCTCCGGCACCGTAATGGTGGAGATGGTCTGCCAGGATTTCTGCTCCATGGGCTCCAGAATATAGTCCTGGGGGATCTCCTCGCCATCCACATAGATCGTATTGGCCGCATAGTCGATCTCCACCGTCTGTCCGCCCACGGCAATGACACGCTTGACAATGGGCCCGGTGATATTCTCAAAGGGCTTGGTGAGGACCACCACATCCCCCTGCTTGGGGGTATACCCCAGACTACGCACGACCATCATATCCCCATGCCACAGGGTCGGTTCCATGGACGGTCCGTCCACGGGGGTCAGCCGTCCCACAAAGGTGAAGACCAGCACGATCCCGATGATGACAGGCGCCACTGCCTGAAGCCAGCTGTACAGACTCTGCCCCAGGGTCGCCTGCTCCTCCGGCTCATTCTCCTTCTTGACTGCCTGTGTGTCTGCCATAGTATTTTCTCCTTCTGCGCGGGGAGGCCCCGGCGTTTACCGCCGGGGCCTCCGCCTGGTGTCCCGCAGCGACTGTCCGCCGCGGCTTATTTGGCATACTCGACGACTTTGGTCTCCCGGATCATGTTAACCTTAATCTGTCCGGGATATTCCAGCTCGTCCTCGATCTTCTTGGCAATGTCCCGGGCCAGGAGGACCATCTGATCCTCAGACACCTGATCCGGCTTGACCATGATGCGCACCTCACGTCCGGCCTGGATGGCAAAGGACTTCTCCACCCCGGGGAAGGAAGAGGTGACCTCCTCCAGCTTCTCCAGACGCTTGATGTAGTTTTCCAGGTTCTCTCTCCGGGCGCCAGGACGGGCCGCGGAGATGGCGTCGGCCGCCTGCACCAGGCAGGCCACGATGGTCCGGGGCTCCACATCGTTGTGGTGCGCCTCAATGGCGTGGACCACGTTTTCATTCTCCCGGTACTTCCGGGCCAGCTCCACGCCGATCTGGACATGGGAGCCCTCCACCTCGTGGTCGATGGACTTGCCCAGATCATGCAGCAGGCCGGCGCGCTTGGCTTCCGCCACATTGGCGCCGATCTCGGCAGCCAGCAGACCCGAGAGATGCGCCACTTCGATGGAGTGGTTGAGCACGTTCTGGCCGTAGCTGGTGCGGTACTTCATGCGGCCCAGGAGCTTGATGAGCTCGGGGTGCAGGCCGTGCACATTGGTCTCGAACACGGCGCGCTCGCCCTCGGCCTTGATGGTGGCGTCCACCTCGCGCTTGGCCTTCTCCACCATCTCCTCGATGCGGGCGGGATGGATCCGGCCGTCCTGGATCAGCTTCTCCAGGGCGATGCGGGCGATCTCCCGGCGGACCGGGTCAAAGCAGGAGACCGTGATGGCCTCGGGGGTATCGTCGATGATCAGGTCCACACCGGTCAGGGTCTCCAGCGTGCGGATGTTGCGGCCCTCACGGCCGATGATGCGGCCCTTCATCTCATCATTGGGCAGGGGAACCACAGAGACGGTGGCCTCGGCCACATGGTCAGCCGCACAGCGCTGAATCGCCAGCGAGAGGATCTCCTTGGCCTTGGTGTCGGCCTCTTCCTTATAGCGGGTCTCGATCTCCTTGACCTTCATGGCGGCCTCGTGGGTCACATCATCCTCGATCTGATGGATGAGGTAAGCCTTGGCCTCCTCCGCGGTAAAGCCGGAGATCCGCTCCAGAACTTCCATCTGGGTCTTTTTGACCACAGCCACCTCTTCCCGAGCATTCTCCAGCTCGGTCAGCTTGTTCTGAAGGTTTTCTTCCTTCTTCTCCATATTTTCGGTCTTGCGGTCCAGGTTCTCTTCCTTCTGCTGGAGCCGGCGCTCCTGCTTCTGCAGGTCGGCACGGCGCTCCTTTACTTCGCGCTCGTACTCGTTGCGGGCCTGCAGGATCTCCTCCTTGGCTTCCACCAGGGCCTCGCGCTTTTTCGCTTCCGCGCCTTTGATGGCCTCGTTGATAATGCGCTTGGCTTCCTCTTCCGCGCTGGAGATCTCCTTCTCGGCCACGTTTTTCCGCCACTGAATGCCGGCGGGGATTCCTATGGCAAGTGCGACCACGGCTGTGATCACACAGGCAATGATTGTCTGCATCAAGGTTTGAACACACCTCCATATAGTTTATTTGTAATTTTTGTTGTTATGATGTCTGTGGAATCGGTTTCCTTTGGCCAATCCACACAAAATTCGAAAAACTTCCCCTCTTGTTTTTCAAAATATTACACCGAATCTATTTTAGAACCAAGCGCTTCCCCTGTCAAGAAGTTTCGTATCCGACACAACAGTTTCCAGTGTCCATTTCACGTCATTTATTCAATAAAGTCGCGAGCTAATATTGATTTTTTTTATAAAGGGATCATATCCCTCTATTTTCCCGGAAAGTGCTCCTCTCCAGTCCGGTTTTTCCGGAAGAAAACCGCTTTCTTCTCCCTCTGCCGTTCCACTCCAGTTGACAGTTTCCCGCTTCAAATCTATAATATTTTTCACAAAAAGAAACCATTTGAAGGAGATTTTACTATGTCTCGTATCATTGACGCCAAGGGAAAGGCCTGTCCCATGCCGGTGCTCATGGCCAAGGAGGCCATCTCCGCGGGCGAGAGTCAGTTCACCGTTCTGGTGGACAATACCACTGCCGTTGGAAACCTCCAGCGTCTTGCCGCAAATCAGGGTTTTGACGCCTCGGTGGAGGAGAAGGACGGGGCTTACTGCCTGTCCTTTTTGAAAAATGGTTCCCTGCCTGTTGCCTCTGCGGAGGAGCCGGTCTGCGCGCCCGCTCCCTCTGCCGGCTACGCCATCTTTGTGGGCCGGGACATCATTGGCGACGGTGACCAGGAGCTCGGCACCAATCTCATGCGGATGTTTTTCTATACGCTGGCCCAGTCCGACGATCTCCCCCGCTCCATCCTGTTCATGAACGCCGGCGTAAAACTGCCCGCCGGGGATGAGCAGGTGGCCCAGCACCTCCAGACCCTGCTTGACCGCGGCGTGGAGGTACTGGTCTGCGGTACCTGCCTGAACTTCTACGGGATCGCCGATCAGCTCGCCGCCGGTACCGTCAGCAATATGTATGACATTCTCACCCGTATGCAGGAAGCGGGCAAGGTGATCTCTCTCTAAGTCATGGATTACTGTCTGATTACCTTCTCTTCCTCCAGCGGGGCCATCCAGGCCCAGCGGGCCCTGAAAGGCCACCTTTCCTTTCAGACCATGCCGGTCCTGCGGGAGATTTCGGCCAGCTGCGGCATTGCCGTCCGTCTCGCCCCTGACGCGGCCGACGAAGCCCGCTCGCTCCTCTCCCATTCGGAGCTGCGGGCAGATGAGTACGCCTTTTATGGCATAAGCGGGCACGGCCCCACGCTTACCGCACAGCCCCTGTTTGGATAACGTATGTTCATTTGAAATCCCCCGGAGGATACCTCCGGGGGATTTTCAGTACTCTGTGACCGAAAAAAGAGAAAGTGCGCCATCCAGGGTCACGGGCCCGCTGCTGCGGACCAGAAACCGCAGTCCGGTCTGGACCGGCACCACAAAGAGAAACTGTGTTCCCATGGACAGCGGCTGCTCATCCGCAGCATGTATCACGGCACGCAGCATATCCTCCTCCGCCAGACCGGTCACCGGAATCACCGCACAGCTTCCCCCGGCCGGCAGCTGCGCCACCAGATGACAGGCGCAGTAGGCAATCCGCCGGGGCTGAGTCAGCACAGTATCTCCGTTCTGGAGTGTAAAGGTGCCTTGACCAGGTAAAAAATCATGGAAGCGCACATAGGTCCCATCGCTGTAGCTGCCCTGGTTGACCAAAAACTGGGCATAGTCCGTAAAGGCAGACAACCCCTGGGGGCCGGTGGGGCCGGCAGCGCCAGCCGGTCCGGTTGCCCCGATGGGGCCGGTCGGGCCGATTGGACCCGGCGGGCCTGCTGGCCCCTGTGGACCCGGCGGGCCCGGGACACAGCACAGGCAGCATCCGGGCGGTCTCTGTGGCGGCATATGGCATCCCCTCCTGCCTCAGGGTATGCCGCCGGAGGGCTCAGGGTGTCTTTTCCTCCTGCTGCTTTCGAAGGGCCTCCTGCCGCTTGGTCATACGCCAGAGGGTGGTACGGCTGATCCCCAACTCCTTGGCAAGGTCCTTTTTCTTCATGGTGACTGGAATCTGGAAGGTGATGGGTTCCTGCATGGGCCGCTCCACTTCCACCGTCCGCGGACTCTCCCGCTCCGGGAAAAAGAGGTGAAGATCCCGCAGGGCCTCCTCATCCACCGCCTGGGCGCTGCTGAGCACCACCAGCCGCTCACAGACATTGCGCAGCTCCCGCACATTACCCGGCCAGGCGTAGCGGCGCAGCAGGTCCCGGGCCTGCGGCGTCAGCAGAGGCGGACTTTTTCCCTGCTCGGCAGCCAACACACGGATCTGGCTCTCTACCAGAGGCAAAATATCGTCCGGCCGCTCCCGTAGGGGTGGAATATAGATCTCCAGGGTGTTGAGCCGGTGCAGCAGGTCGCTGCGGAACTTCCCCTGGGCGATCTGGCTCTGGATATTGACATTGGTCGCGGCAATGACCCGCACATCCACCGGGATGACCGCCGTACTTCCCACACGACGGATCTCCCGCTCCTGGAGCACACGCAGGAGTTTGGCCTGGAGGGTGACGGGGATCTCCCCAATCTCATCCAGGAAAATGGTCCCGTGGTGGGCCAGCTCAAAGAGGCCCGTCTTTCCCTCCCGGGACGCCCCGGAGAAGGCCCCCGGCTCATAGCCGAACAACTCGCTCTCCAGCAAGGTCTCGGGCAGGGTGGCGCAGTTGACCGCCACAAAGGGCTGGCCCGCCCGGCTGCTGGCGGCATGGATGCTGTGGGCAAAGAGCTCCTTTCCGGTGCCGGTCTCCCCGGTGATTAGCACGTTGGATGGGGCCTGGCTGAATTTTTTTGCCATCTCCACCTTGTGCTGCATGGCGGGACTGACCGCGATGATGTCCCGGAAGGAGTACTTGGCGCTCAGTCCCTTCTGGAGCAGGCCCCGGCGGATCTTGCGCTCTTCCTGCAAGATCTTATCCGCTGCCTGGGTGGTGATCAGCGTTCCCAGACCGGAGGTCTCGCCGGAAATGAGCTTGTATTTGACGAGAAAGCGCTGCCCGTACAGATTGAGGAAATTTTCATCGCCGTCCCGGCAGGGATTTTCCCGGTTTCCAATAAAGGTGAGGTCCGGGTGGATATCGCTCACCCGCCGGCCCTTCCAGTCCGCCACAAAGGCCAGATGGTAGAGCTGGTAGGCCTGGTCATTGGCCTCCAGAATACGGCCGGATTCATCCACGGCCAGCACAGCGTCTTCATTCCCATCCAGGATCATGCGGATGATATTGCTCTTAGTCCGCTCTGTATTGATGCTGATCGCCGTATTCTTGGCCTCCACCAGAGCATGTTCCAGCGTCTCGGAGCGAATGTGGATATAGGTATATGGCATCCCTCTGCCCTGGCAGATGTGCCCGACGGTGCCGCCGCAGACCACGGCGTCCATCCCGTCGCTCTGACAGGCGTCCACCGCCTGAATGGCACTCTGCTCATCCGTCACCTCATAAATGCGGATCTTTGCCCGGCACAATTCCTCCAGACCGCCCAGAATACTCTGTACCTCTTCCCGTTTGAGGCACAGGCCGATCCGGTTCGGGTGAAAGTCCTCCCGGCATTGGAGCAGCGCGCCCATGATGTCCATCCCGTCAAAGCTGAGGTGGGTCACATGCTTTTCCGGATAGAGTTCCTGGACCTTTCCATAGGTGATCCCTCGGGCTACAATGACGTCATAGCGCTCCAGATGGTGCAGGATCTCCGGCGTGCCGAAGCAATGGACGGCGTCAATGTGGACCTCATCGCTCTGCATCCGTTCCACCAGGCGTTCTACCGGCTTGAGCATCTCCGGCGCAGGGACAAATACGATGACATTGACCATCAGACCTCTCCTTTCCCATCCGTTTTGATTCCCCCCGGTCCACCGACCGAGGCACTCACAGAAAATAGGGAGCGAACCCTCTGATCTCGCAGGTCCGCTCCCATGATACTATATTTTAGCCTTCGGCTCAACCTTCCTTGGAAGCCAGGTAGTCAGCCTGGAAGTCAGCCACATACTGGGTGGCCTCCTCGGTGGCCTTGTACTCGTCGATGAGCTGGTTGAGCTCCAGGTACTCCTTCCAGGCCTCGCTCTCGGCGCACTGGCCCAGAACGTTGCTCCAGTAGGTCGCTGCCTCATCGCTCATAGCAGCAGGGGCAGCCACGCCGCGCCACACGGGCTTCTCTACGTTCTCATAGTCGCCGATCTCAGAGAGAGTGGGGGCGTCGGCCAGATTGCCGGTGAAGCGCTCGGTGGACAGGGCCAGGGTGGGGGTCAGGTCGCCGGACTCCACATACTGGGAGGCGGCGGCGGGCTTGGAGATGACGAAGTCCAGGTTGCCGCCCAGAGCAGCGGTGATGGCGTCGCCGGTGGAGTCATAGGTGATGTAGCCCATCTGATCCTGGGTCAGGCCCAGCTCCTCCAGGAGGGCGTTGTAGGTGGCGATATCGTCGCCCTTGGATCCGCCGATGACCACATAGGTGCCGTTCTTGGCGGCCTCAATGGCAGCGCCAAAGTCGGTCAGATCGCCGCCAGCCTTGGCATAGTCGGTCTTGTGCTCGGCCGCAGTCTCGCTGGTGAAGAGCAGCTGCTTATCCACCGCCATGATGGCCAGGATCCGGAAGTTCTCCGCGCGGTTCTTGGTGTTGTCCACCATGGGCATCAGGTCGCCGGAGTTGAAGGTCAGCAGATTGTAGTCCGCGCCGCTCTTCATGGTGGCGATCTTGTTGCGGCCCACCTCACCGGCGCCGTCGGTCTCATTGGAGACCACGATGGTCTGGTCATTGACCAACTTCTCGTTGGTCATAATCTCACTGAGCTTGCGGGTAAAGAGGTCAGAGCCGCCGCCCGCGGAAGAGGTGCAGATCCAGGTGATGTTCTTGGTGGGGTTGAACTCGCCGTTTTCATTGATGTCGGAGGCACCGCCGCAGGCCGCCAGAGAGACGGTCATCATGGCCGCCAGAGACAGGGAGAGCAGTTTCTTCTTCATATTCATGATTCATCTTCTCCTTATGAATTCTTATAGATATAGGATACGTCCAGAGAATATCAGACCGCAGCCTTGGTGTTGCTGCCCTTGACCTTGCGCAGGATGCTCTTGACCACGGGAGTCAGAACCAGCACCAGGAAGATGGCCAGCAGGACCAGCTTCAGGGGGCTGTTGACAAAGATACCCAGTTTGCCCTGAGAGGCGATAAAGGCCTTGCGCATGTTCTCCTCCAGCATGGGGGCCAGAACAAAGGCCAGCAGCATGGGGGCGGTGGGGAAGCCATTCTTCTCCAGCAGGTAACCGATGATACCGGAGATAAACATGATGACCACGCCGTACATGGAGTAAGAGGTGCTGTAAGCGCCCACGATGCACACGCAGGTGATGATGGGGATCATGTACTTGACGGGCACGCTCAGGATGTTGATGAGCACAGGGATGATCAGGATGGCCACCAGCAGGGTGAACACGTTGGCCAGATACAGGGAGGAGATCAGGCTCCAGCAGAACTCAGGGTTGGTATCGAAGAGCAGGGGACCGGGATTCAGGCCCCACATCATCAGGCCGCCCAGTAGAACGGCGCCGGTGCCGGAACCGGGGATGCCCAGAGCCAGCAGGGGAGCAAAGGCGCCGGCGGCAGCGGCGTTGTTGCCGGCCTCAGAGGCGGCGATACCCTCAATGGCACCGGTGCCCATGGGCTCCTCGCTCTTAAACTTCTTCTGCATGGCATAGCCCACCATGGAGCCGGTGGTGGCACCGGAGCCGGGCAGAACGCCCACAAAGGTACCCAGCACACCGGAACGGAGGATGGGGGGCAGGATGCGGCGGAAATCATGGCCCTTGAGGAGGCTGCCACGGATGGAGAGCTTCACCTTCTGCTCCTCACTATGACGCTTTTCCTCGTCAGCCTTGCGCTCATTGACCAGCTTGATGACCTGGGCAAAGCCTACGCAGCCGATGACAAAGGGAGTAAAGGTAATGCCGCCCAGCAGGTAGATGTTGCCGAAGTCGTAGCGGGGCACGCCGGAGAGGGTGTCCATACCGATGCTGGCCACCAGAATGCCCAGCATGGTGATGACGATGCCCTTGATGGGGTTCTCACCGATGAGCCAGCTGATGCTGGTCATGGCGATGAGCAGCACCACGGTCATCTCGGCATAGCCGAACATCAGGCCCACCTGGGCAAGACCGGAGGCGGTAATGGTCAGGATCAGGATGCCGATGGTGCCGCCGATGAAGCTGGAGAGGTTGGCGGCCACCAGAGCCTGGCCGGGACGGCCCTTCTTGGCCATGGGGTAGCCGTCCAGGGCAGTCGTAATTGCGGGGGTATCGCCGGGGATGTTCAGCAGGATGGCGCTGAAGGAGCCGCCGTACATGTTGGAGTAATAGAGGGCGCCCAGCATGATGATCGCGGTGGTGGGATTGAACTTATAGGTGAGGGGGAGCAGCAGAGCCACGCCGGCCAGGCTGCCGATACCGGGCATGGCGCCGACCACCAGGCCCAGGATAGCGCCCAGCATACAGGCGCCGATGTTTACGGGATCCAGAACGGTCTGAAATCCGGCAAACAGCATTGCAAAGTTTTCCATACTTTTTCAGACCTCCTTACATGAAGAGCTCAAACAGGCCCATGGGGAACTGAACCTGCAGCCAGACCACAAACACGCCGATGATGATGGCGGCCAGAATGGCCTCAATGATGATCACATGCTTCCAGGGTGCATGCTCCACCAGCTTGAGCCACAGCACCAGGTACACCAGGCAGCTCAGGATCAGACCGATCACCATGCTGCCGATGATGATACCGGCGGCGCCCAGAATGACCATCAGCTCCGCACGGTTATACTGAACGTCCTTCCCGTCCTTATCCCGGGCCACCTGGATAAAGCTGGCGATGCTGGCCAGCAGCAGGACGACCGCAATGATGATGGGGAAAAATCCAGGGGTAGGACCCGCGTCCCAAAATCCAAAGTCGATCATGCCGACTGCAATGAACACGATGGCCACAATGGCAGTGACTACCGGGATCAGTGCCCGTGTGTTGAGTTTCTTTTTCTCCACGTTCTATCTCTCCTCTCTTGCTTCCGGCCGGTGCTCCTATGGCCCCAGCCGTCCGGCGGAGTCGCCGGAGTTTGCCTGCTCCCACATATCGACTGTACATTACCCTCCTCCGATGCAGTTGCAGGCGGTCAAGACCCTCCCGCGGGCCTCATTCTGCCCAAATAAAAAAGCAACGCCTGTGCCAATCTCCCATTTTTTCAAACTTCTCTTTTTTCTTTCGGTGCTTTTTGTACAAATTATCCTGTGTCTTTTCAAAAAATGTCCTTATATTTCCTCCCAGAAATTCTTAACAAAAAGTTTTCAATTTTTTTATGGAGTTGCGCTTTGGAACAATTGCTTCATTTTGTTTCACAATTTGTTTCAAAAAATGAAACGAGTTGAAACATATACGTTTCAACTCGTTTCATTTAACTTCTGTGTAAAAAAAGGATCCCTCTACCCACTTCTGTTTCACCGAAGCACATGGTATCATACTCCAAAAGGAGGGGATCTTTTGCATCCATTTGACAGGCTCCTGCTCCAGGTACAGCAGGAGGCACATGCTCTGAGCATCCCGATCTCTGCTCAGATCGTCCCCCACGTGCACATCAACACCCGGGCACTCACCCGATTTGGCCGCTGCTTCTTTCGGGACGGAGCATACCACATTGAATTGACCCACCGCCTTCTGGATGCGCCGGAGTGGGCCATCCGCCAGACACTGGCCCACGAGCTGCTCCATACCTGTCCCGGCTGCCAGAACCACGGGCCGCTCTGGCAGCGCTATGCTGGGCAAATGAATGCCGCTTACGGCTACTCCATCACCCGCACCGCACTCCCCAGTTCTCTGGGGCTTGCCGACGAAAAGCCGGTGCGTCACTTGGTGGTCTGTCTCTCCTGCGGCCGGGAATTCCCCCGCTCCCGCGCCTCCCGCCTGACCCAGCACCCGGAGCGCTATCGCTGCCGCTGCGGCGGCAAACTGGCGCTGCGCTTTTAGCCGTTTGGCGTATCTGTCGCACACTTCCCGTGAAAGAGAACGCAGCTGGTATAGGTAATGGTGTTGGGTCCGTAGTAATAGGGTACGCTGGCCCGCTCGCAGGCGCTGGATACCAGCAGTCCAAAGGCCTCCATGGAGATGACCGCCCGCTGGGGGAAGCGGCAGGGCGCATCCGGATAGGTACACTGAGCACACAGCTGGCAGGTCCCAGCCCCCAGGGGCAGGCAGTCGGCTTCCTCCGCCCGGGCCGCCTCTGCCAGGGCGGCAAAGCGCTCCTTGTGGATCCGCTCTGTCTCCATCATGGTGTCTGCGTCAAAGGGGTCGTCCAGCATGCCGGTACTCTGTACCAGCACGCCCTCCCCGTATTCCTTCAGCCGGGCCGCGCACTCCTCCAGACTTCCGCAGCCGGGAGGGCAGGTCCACCGGGTACCAAAGGCCCCGCACCGGCCTGCCGCACACATATCCCGCACCTCCGGCAGACACTCCAGGTCCTGTGCACGCACCACTCCCACATGCTCAAACCCAAATTCCTGCGCCTTTTTGCACCAGTCCATCGCGACCGTCCCTCCCTAATTTATTTTATATTTTTTATTTTACTGCTCTTTTCCCCCATATGCAAGCTTTGCCCATTTACGCCAGCTCAGATGAAGAGTATAATAAGATATTCTAGCGCTCTTAAGGTGCGGGCTTTGCCGCACCGGAAAGGAGATCTGTATGAAACGATCCGCACTTCTCCCGCTGACCGCTCTGCTGTTGGCCCTGGTGTCCTGTTCTCCCAAAGCGCCTGCTCCGTCTTCTTCCACGGCACCAGTTCCCACACCTTCGGCTCCCCCCACCCCCTCTCCCACCCCCACCTATACCTATGTTGCACCTGTTCTCTCCGAGCAGGTCTTTACCCAGGACTACACGGCCGACGACGGCACCACCGTACTGTCGGTGTCCTATACTCTGCCGGATTTCGAAAATAAATCCGAGTCCCCCGCCCTCGCCGCCATTTCCGCCTGGTATGCCGCTGAGGGACAGGCTCTTCTGGACAATACTACCGCCACCACCGCCCAGGACGCCCTCAGTGACTATGAGCTCTCCGGTCCTCTCGGGCTTCCGTTTCAGCCCATGAAAGAGGAAATGACCTACACCTCCCTCTATCAGAATGAGCAGGTCATCTCCTTTGCCCGGGAATTTTATGCCTCCTCGGAGGGGACCGCGCACCCCACTGTCTTCCGTATGGGGGAGCTCTTTGACCTGACCACCGGTGCCTCGCTGACCTTTACCCAGTGCTTTACCGACGCCATTGCCGCCTCGGAACAGGCGCTGGAGTATATTCTCGCCTCGGATACGGCTGCCGGACTGATGCAGCAGGGCGTGGAGAAAGCACAGCTCCAGGCCGCTTTTCAGCCGGAGAACTTCTATCTGACCAAGGATGGATTCGTTTTCTGGTTCCAATCCGGGGATCTGGGCGCCAACAACAGCCCCGTGGAGATCCCCGTCCCCTATTCTGCCTTGAAGGAGTATCTTGTCTCATGGATCGGATGATGGAACACACCATACAAACACTGACTGTCGACGCCTATTCCAGCGACGGCGCCGGCGTCGCCCGTCTGGACGGCGCGGCCGTCTTTGTGGCGGGCGGCCTGCGGGGTGAGACCTGCCGGGTCTACCTGGACAAGGTGGGACGCACCGCGGTCTGGGGCCATGTGGTGGAGGTCCTGACTCCCTCCCCCAACCGGCTGACCCCTGACTGTCCCTATGACGCCCAGTGCGGCGGCTGCCGTTTTCGCCACATGACCTATGCGGAGGAGCTCTCCGCCAAGCGCCAGCGGGTAGAAGATGCTCTGCGCCGCATCGGCGGACTGGATCTGTCGGTGGAGGAGATCTTGGGCGCGGCCCATCCCGAGCGCTACCGCAACAAGGCACAGTTCCCCGTCTGTCCCGGTCCCCGGATCGGATTCTATCAGGCCGGGACCCATACTGTCACCGATGTAGCCGACTGCCTTCTCCAGAGCGAAGCGGCCGCCCGGCTGCGCACCGCCGCCAAGGAGTGGATGACCGCCTTCCGCATCCCCGCCTATCAGGAGAAGAGCGGCAAGGGCCTGGTACGCCATGTCTATGTCCGCACCAACCGCCGCGGCCAGTCTCTCTTCTGCCTTCTGGTCAACGGAACCAGTGTCCCCCACGAGGAGGAGCTGGTGCAGGCCCTGCGCAGCGCCGAGCCCGGCCTGATCGGTGTCGTACTGGGCGTCAACGAGAAGCGCAGCAACGTCATCCTCGGTGACTCCTACCGCACATTGTGGGGAAATGACTTTTTGGACGACACCCTCTGCGGACTTACCTTCCGCCTGTCCGTTCCCTCCTTTTATCAGGTCAATCCGGAGCAGACCGAGATCCTCTATGGCAAAGCGGCCGAATTTGCGGCCCTCACCGGAACGGAAACCGTTCTGGATCTCTACTGTGGCATCGGCACCATCGGTCTGACCATGGCCGGAAAGGCCCGCTCCATCATCGGCGCTGAGGTGGTCCCGGAGGCCATCCGGGACGCCCAGGCCAACGCCCAGCGCAACGGCATCACCAACGCCCGCTTCCTGTGCGGAGATGCCGGTGAGGCCGCCCGCCGCCTGGCCCAGGAGGGACTCCGCCCCGATGTGGTGTGTGTGGACCCCCCGCGGAAGGGCCTGCGGGAGGACGTGGTGGAGACGGTGGCCTCCATGGCTCCCCAGCGCATCGTCTATGTCTCCTGTGATCCCGCCACGCTGGCACGGGATCTGGCCCGTTTTGCCCAGTGCGGTTATTCCACCCAGAAGGCCGTGGCCGTGGATATGTTCCCCCGTACCGCCCATGTGGAGACGGTCTGTCAGCTCATCCGGGCCAGCCGCTGAGTCAACCGCTCCGCCTCAACTACATTCACTGATACTTCGCAGCGCCTTCCGGGCCGGCCTATCCCGGACTTTTGCTGTGTGCCCATGGAGGTACTGCTATGACAAATCCCCGCTCTTCTCTCACGGAGATTCTGGACGGCCTGAAGACCACTGCGGTCTACATCGTCCATCCCCAGACCCGGGAACTTCTTTTCCGCAATCAGGCCGCCGCTGCCCTGACACCCGAACTGATGCCCGGAAGTCCCTGTCCCGCCTTTCCGGACGCCTCTGTCGCGCCCATTCACTGGCAGGACGACACCGAGGCGGAGATGCTCTCCCGCACACTTCCGCGGGAGGTGGGGGACACTTCCTCCCCCTGTACCGGTACGGTACCGGTATCGGCACTCTCCGCCTGCTGCGATCTGTTTTCCTACGTGCTGGACCTTACCGCGGGCACATATTGCATCTGTCCGCCCGCTCTCTCGGGTCAGCGGGGCACATTAGAAGAGCTGCGCACGCAGCTGTGCAGCCAGGTCTCCTCGGACCGTGTCTCTCTGCTGGAGCATTTTCTCTCCCCGGAGCAGCTGCGTCAGGCACTGACCGCTCCCCTCCCCCCGCTGGAGCTGGATCTGAAGCAAAGCGACGGCAGCGAGCACCATGCCGTCCTCACCCTGCTGCCCCTCTCCCCCGCCGCCTGCGGTCCGGACCGCGTCCTGCTCACCGGCCGCACCCAGCACCAGACCATGGCTGCCAGACGGCATGCCGCCGAGCAGCGGGCGCTCTACGACTCTCTCCCCGGCGGGGTGGCCAAGTTCCGGATCGACGAACAGACTACCTTCCTGGGCGGAAGTTCCACCTTCCTGGAGATGTTCGGTACCCCGCCCCACAAGGGTATGGGGCACAGTATCCTCCACGAATACCGGGCCCATATTCTCTCAGAAATCCACAGCAAGGCCCGGCGCCGCCTGCCCATCTCGCTGGAATTTCCCATGCTGTGCCGGGATGGCCGCTCCATCTGGGTCCAGTGCGAGGGGACCTGTGTGGAGGAGGACGGCGGATATCCGGTCTATCTCTTCCTGCTGCTGGATATCACTCTGCGCCACGAAGCTGTGGAGGCGCTGGAACAGGAGCGGGCCAAGTACCGCCTGGTGGCGGAAGGGGCCGCCGACATCGTCTTTGAGTACTTCCCCCATCAGGACCACCTCTGTATCCAATACAGCCAGGGCGAATCCAGCCTTGCCATTCCCGGATATCTTGGCGATATCGTGCAGCGGGAACGCTGTTCCGGTGCAGACCTGGAGCGGCTCCAACAAGTCCTGTGCGGCAGTCTCCGGCAGGCTGAGGTCCGCATTATCCCCTACCAGGAGGCCGAGCCCCACTGGTATCTGCTCCAGGGAAATCCGCTTCTGGACGGCGGGGAGATCACCCGGGTGATCGGCACCTTCCGCCTCATTGACGAGCCAAAGGCCCAGATCCAGACCGCCCAGCACCAATTGGCGGAGGCTCTGGAGGAAAACCGGCGGGCCAACCGCCGCTTCTCCAGCGCGGTGAGCCGGTTCTATGATGCCATCTATGAGGCAGAGCTCTATTCCGGTGATCTGATTATCTGGAAGGAGTCGGAGGGGGGCCTCACCCCCATGGAGAGCGGTGTTACCCTGTCCGAGCACATCCAGACGGTGGCTGACCATTTTGTCCATCCGGATTACCGGGAGCGCTTCCTGGCCCAATTCACCCAGGAACGGCTGCTGGAGTTCTTTCTCAGCGGTGGGCAGGAGTGCTCCATGGAGGCGCCCAACCTTCTCGTCTCCGGTGAATACCACTGGTTCAGCCTCCAGGTCCAGCTGGTGGAGCGGGAGGAGCATGTTCTGCGCATCATGCTCTACCTCAAGGATATCGAGGCGCAGAAGGCCGAACAGGAACGCCGGCAGCAGGCCCTGCGAGACGCCCTCAAGCTGGCCGAACAGGCCAACGACGCCAAGACGGACTTTCTCTCCCGGATGAGCCATGACATCCGGACACCTATGAACGCCATCATCGGCATGACCACCATTGCCTCCTCCCACCTGGAGGAACCGGAAAAAATCGCCGACTGTCTGCAGAAGATCACCTCTTCCTCCCGGTATCTTCTCTCACTCATCAACGATATTCTGGATCTCTCCCGCATTGAATGCGGCAAGCTCTCCATTGCGCAGGAGCCCTTTGATCTGTTACAGCTGATCGAGGATCTGAACGCGGTGTGCTCCTCCCAGGCCCTGCTCAAAGAGCAGGAGTTTCGCATGACCGTCTCTCCCCAGCTGCGGCGCACCTATACCGGCGACGCCCTGCGCTTCCATCAGATCCTGATGAACCTGCTCGGAAACGCCCTGAAGTATACGCCCGAGCATGGCCATATCTCCTTCCGCGCCGACTGCAAACGGCTGACGGCGGATTCCGATCTGCTCACCTTCCAGGTGCAGGATGACGGCATCGGCATTACGCAGGACTTTTTGTCCCATATCTTCGACGCCTTTTCCCAGGATCGCCAGACCGACGCCCGGGTGGGCAGCGGCCTGGGCCTGGCCATTACCCAAAACCTGGTCCATCTCATGAACGGCAATATCTCTGTGGAGAGTGAATTTGGCAAGGGAAGCTGTTTTACGGTGGAGATCCCCCTGAAATATCCCGATGTCCAATCCGGCTTTGCCGAGGATGATCTCCCCGTGGACCTGCGGGTCCTGGTGGTGGATGACGACTCCACCGTTCTGGAACAGGCTGTCACCCTTCTCTCCCAGATGGGGGTCACGGCTCAGATCGCCGGCAGCGGCGCCAAGGCCCTGAGCATGCTGGAACACGAGCTGGAAAAACAGCAGCACTACGACATTGTTCTGGTGGACTGGAAAATGCCGGGCATGGACGGCGTCGAGACCGTACGGCGGATCCGCACCCTGACCGGCGGCGAGACCTTGGTGGCCGTCATGTCCGTCTATGACTGGAGTGATATCGAGACAGAAGCCCGGGAGACCGGTGTGGACCTCTTTGTCTCCAAGCCCCTTCAGCCCCACAATCTGCGCGCCGTACTCACCTCGTCGGCCCGCCATCACAGACAACAGGCCCAGGAGGTCCACTTTGACGGGCAGCGCGTACTGCTGGTGGAGGATAACGAGCTCAACCAGGAGATCGCAGCCACCATTCTGGAGGAAAAGGGTCTTCTGGTAGATGTGGCGGAAAACGGGCAGGTCGCTCTGGAGCGGTTCCAGGCCACCCCGCCGGGGACCTATTTCGCCCTGCTCATGGACATCCAGATGCCGGTGATGAACGGCTACGAGGCCGCCCGGGCCATCCGGGCGCTGGACCGCCCCGACGCCTCCAGCGTTCCCATCATCGCCATGACTGCAAACGCCTTTGCCAGCGATGTCTCCGAGGCCATGTCGGCAGGTATGAACGGCCACATCGCCAAACCCGTGGAATTTGAAAAGCTCGCCGCCCTGCTCCGCGACGTGGCCAGAGGGCGTACCGACGCCCAACCGTGAAACGAGGGATACTATGTCTGATACTCATTCCATCCATGTCATCGCCCACATCCACACCCAGTTCCCCACGAAATTCGGCATCCCCCGTCAGAGTGGTCTGGTGGAAGAACTGCGCGGGACGGTGGTCTTTGAGCCGGAATACCGCAATCCCGACGCCCTGCGGGGTTTGGAGGCCTTTTCCCACATCTGGCTGATCTGGCAGTTTTCCGGTGCGGTACGGGAGAACTGGTCCCCCACCGTCCGCCCGCCCCGTCTGGGCGGCAACCGGCGGATGGGTGTGTTTGCCACCCGCTCTCCCTTCCGCCCCAACCCCATCGGGCTCTCCTCCGTGCGCCTTCTGGGCGTGGAACACCATCCGGAGCTGGGCCCCGTACTCCAGGTGGCCGGGGCTGACCTGATGGACGGCACGCCCATCTATGACATCAAGCCCTATATCGCCACCGACCTCCATCCGGATGCCGCGGGCGGCTTTACTTCCGGTCTCGACGAGCGCAGACTGGAGGTGGAGTTTCCCCCCGCTCTTCTGGAGCAGATCCCCGAGGCACACCGCTCCGCCCTCCTGGGGGTGCTCTCCCGGGATCCCCGTCCCAGCTATCAGAAGGATTCCGACCGTCTCTACGGCCTGGCCTTCGCCGGATGGGATATCCAATTTACCATTTGGGAAGGCGTCCTCACCGTCCGCCATGTCCGCCCCTGCTGACCCGGGGCACACTGAAAAGGAGTCTTTATGACCTATTCCCTCTATCAACTTCTCTGGCTCTTCCTGCTCTACTCCCTTTTGGGCTGGTGTGCCGGCGTCGTGGCGTCCTCCCTGCGCAAACATGCGTTTATCAACACCGGTTTCCTCAACTTGCCCCTGTGCCCCATCTATGGCACGGCCGCCGTCCTCTTTTCCATTTTTCTCCCGGAACTTGCCCAAAACCTCTTCTTCCTCTTCCTGGGCGGCGCAGTACTCTCCGCCTTCCTGATCTTTGTGACCGGCTTCTTGCTGGAGCGCATTTTTCACCGGAAGTGGTGGGACTTCACCCAGCACCGTTTTCAGTTTGAGGGGTATATCTCGGTTCCCCTTCTGGCCCTCTGGGGCGCCCTGGCCGTGGTATGCATCCGGCTGGGGAATCCCCTTCTTCTGCATCTGACACAGCTCATCCCCCGTTCCGTCGGCCAGACCATTCTGGCTGTGGTCTACGGACTGGTGGGGCTGGACTTCCTGCTCTCCCTGGTCTCGGTCCTCCAGCTGCGCTTCCGGGTCAAAAAGCTCACCGAACTGGAGGAGGACTTCCGCAATCTGTCCAATCAGTTCGGAAATGCCATTACCGGACGCATTCAGCGCCGTGTGATCCACGCCTATCCCAACCTGGAAACCGAAAAAATCGTCAAAACACAGAAGGAAGCTAACCGCCGGGAAAAGTCCCTTGTCTTTGCACAGGGCTGCTGCTTTCACAAGCTGGTGTGGCTCTTTGTCATCGCCGCCTTTTTGGGCGATATCATTGAGACGGTCTTCTGCCGCTTTACCCTTGGCTGGTGGATGAGCCGTTCCAGCGTGGTCTGGGGCCCCTTCAGCGTGGTGTGGGGACTGGGCGCAGTCATGCTCACCGCGGCCCTCTATAAATACAAGGATAAGAGCGACGGCTCCATCTTTTTGGCCGGTACCATCCTGGGCGGCGCCTATGAATATGTGTGCAGCGTCTTTACCGAGCTGGTCTTCGGCACCATCTTCTGGGATTACAGCCATCTCCCCTTCAACCTGGGCGGGCGGATCAATCTGCTCTTCTGCTTCTTCTGGGGGATCGCCGCGGTGGTCTGGCTCAAGTACATCTATCCCCCGCTCTCCCTTCTCATCGAGCGCATTCCCATCCGCTGGGGCCGTGTGGGAACCTGGGTCCTTCTGGTCTTTATGGTGTGCAATATGTCCCTCTCCGCCCTGGCGCTGGCCCGCTACTCCCAGCGCCAGACTCAGCCGGATGCCCCTCAGAATGCCGTGACCGCTTTCCTGGATGCCCGCTTCCCCGACGCACGGATGGAACGGATCTATCCAAAGGCTGAAATTGTAAACTGAATTCTCCACATTTTACGGCTCCGTTGTGGAAAATCTATTGTGCCAGGAGGTCTTCTTCATGCCCAAATCCCAGGGACTTGTCCTCTATTATAACGCTTCCACCCCGCAGGAAGCCGCGAAAGCCCGCCTCGTTTTCATCCGTATGGGTCTGCGGATCAAGCTGATCTCCACGGAAGAATTGGGACAGGCGGTGGGCTCCTTTGCAGGTCTGGAAGTACCGTCCCCTCCCGCTGCCGATCCTGTTTCCATTGAGGAGAGCATTCTGGTCTTCTCCGGCCTTCCGGGGCGTGCGCTGGATCAGACGCTGGCCGCCCTGCGCAAGGCCGGGATCCCCCGCTCGGTCTACAAGGCCGTCCTGACCCCTGGAAATGCCTCCTGGTCTTTCTATCAGCTCTATCAGGAGCTCTGTAAGGAGCGGCAGGCCATCGAAGATGGCAATTCTCCCGATTGACTTCGACAATCCTCTATTTTATTAAGCAAGATTATAAAATTTTTCTCAAAAACAACTTTTTACTTGTCCCGTGCGTCAAAAAGAGGTAAGCTTAGTGTTCGGTAGCGATCGGACGCAGGGCTTACCCCTGCCGTCAGTCTATGGAAAGGCAGGTGCGGCGCACTTTGAGCATCAATTATGACCAGCTTCTGGATCTGGCCACCGAGCTTGGCTTCCGTCTGATGGAGACGGGAGCCGAGATCTACCGGGTGGAGGAATCCGTACAATACATTCTGCGGGCATACGGTGTGGAGACCGGCGAGGTCTTTGCCATTCCCAACTGCCTGATCGTCAGTCTCACCGATACCGCAGGGCACGCCAGCACACGGGTGCGGCGGATCCCCGCCCACGGAACGGACATCTCGCTTCTGGAGTCCTACAACGAATTCTGCCGGAACATCGTACAGTCCCCTCCCCCGCTGGAGGAGGCCCTGAAACGCATGGAGGCCATCTCCGCCCGGCACTTCGTCTACCCCTTTCCCGTGATGCTCCTGGCCTATTTTGTGGGCGGAGGGGCATATTCTCTGTTTTTTGGCGGGGACTGGACCGACGGCATCTGCGGCGGACTGTGCGGCGTGGCCATCGGGCTGTGTCTCCGGCTGCTGGGCCCCCTTGGCGCCAACTCCTTTGTGCGCACCATGGCCGCCGGAGCGGTAGCTGCCCTGTGCGCACTGGTTCTGGTGGGCATGGGTCTGGGACACAATCCGGACTTTATCACCATCGGCGCGCTGATGATCCTGGTGCCGGGGATCGCCTTTACCAATGCCATGCGGGATATCATGGCCGGCGATCTGACCTCGGGGGTCAACAAAGTGGTGGAGGCCCTCCTCATCGCCACCGCCATCGCACTGGGAACCGGCTTTGTTCTGAGCCTGGCTCCGGCGGTCTAAGGGGGTGGATGTGTTGGAACTGTTCACCTTCTCCTACTTTCTCCCCTGTCTCTACGCCTTTGTGGGCTGCGTGGCCTTTGCCGTCTCCTTCAATATCCACGGCCGTGAGATCCCCATTTCCGCCCTGGGCGGCGCGGTAGGCTGGCTGGTCTATCTGCTCTCCGCCCCCTGGTTCCCGGGTGAGGTCGTGCGGTATTTTCTGGCCTCCCTGGCCCTCACCGCTTACTGCGAGGGGATGGCCCGGGTGCGCAAATGTCCCGCCACTTCCTATCTTCTGATCTCGATTTTCCCTCTGGTCCCGGGCGCCGGCATCTACTATACGATGGAGTATGCCGTCCACGGTGAGACCGCCCTCTTCCTTCAGCAGGGAATGGAGACGCTGAGCCTGGCCGGCGCGCTGGCGCTGGGCATCCTGCTGGTGACCTCCATCATGCGTATGTGGACCCTCTTCTGCCGCCGGACCAGGCGGACTTCCGCGCAAAGGAGATGATCTCTTGCCCCGCTACGACTATGTGCTCTTTGATGCGGACAACACCCTGTTTGACTTCGATCTGGCCGAGCGCCGGGCGCTCCAGGCTGCGCTGGAGGCCCACGGCTATCCCTTCAATGACCTGACGGAGCAGCTCTATCTCTCCGTGAATCGGGCGCTCTGGCACCGGTTTGATCTGGGCACCATTGACAAGGATACCCTCCTGCGGGAGCGCTTTGCCGTCTTTTCCCGTGTGATGGGCGGAGAGGACGATCCGGAGGAATTCAACCGCTTCTATCTGGACCGCCTGGCCGAGGGGAGCGATCTGCTTCCCGGTGCAGAGGCCCTCTGCCGCGCCCTTGCGCCCCACTGCACCCTGGCCATTGTCACCAACGGTGTCTCCCATGCCCAGCGGGGCCGCTTCTATGCCTCGCCCCTCCCGCCTCTCTTTTCCGGACTGTATATTTCCGGCGAACTGGGCGTGAGCAAGCCCCAAAAGGCCTTTTTTGATGCAGTCCTTCAGGACCTGCATATCCCGTCCCATGCCCGTACTGTCGTGGTAGGGGATAATCTGCTCTCCGATATTCAGGGCGGGATCAACGCGGGTCTTGACACCATCTGGTACAATCCCCGGAAGCTTCCCAATCCCAACGGCCCGTTCCCCACATTTGAGGTATCGGATTTTGACGCGCTGCGCACGCTGCTCCTGTGCTGATTTTATTTCCTGAAATGAGGTACATATCCCATGTCTAACGTCAAGCGTTCCTCTTACCGCCGCCCGCCCCGGCGTCCCTCTCTCCCTCTGCTGGCCGCCGGCCTGGTGGTCTGCGCAGGACTGCTGCTGGCGCCTACGCTGACCCGCGCATTTTCGTCGGATTCCCCCTCTTCCTCCAGTCCCACCCCCTCCCCTTCTGCGGCCGCTCCCTCCGTGACTCCGGTGGCCCCTTCCGTTGCCACGCCGCCTCCTGCCGCGCTGAGCGCCGCGCCCCAGGCTTCTCCCACCCCCGCACCTGCTGCCGAGTCCCCTGCGCCTGCCGGTAACGGTACCTACGACTATACCAAGCCGGCTCCCGCCTCCGACCCGGTCGATATGTCCTATTTCTCCGACGCGCTCTTTATCGGGGATTCCCGTACCGAGGGTCTCCAGCTTTACAGCGGTATTGAGGGCGCCTCCTTCTACTGCTATAAGGGCATCACCATTTTTGACGTGATGCAGGAGAATCCCAAAAAGCTCATCACCATCAACGGGCAGAAATATTCCATTGTGGACGCGCTCTCCGCCGAGGCCGGGAAGTACAGCAAGGTGTACATCTCTCTCGGCATCAACGAGCTGGGCTATTACGACGACCAGGGCTTCCACGACAAATTTGCCGCCCTCATCGATCACATCCAGGAAACCCAGCCCAATGCCATTATCTATCTCCAGAATCAGGTGCCGGTCAATCCCACGCTCTGCGCCAAAAACTGGCCCTCTTATGTAAACAACGACAAGGTCGCCGTCTACAACGGCATCTTTGAGCAGCTCGCCGAGGAGAAGCAGGTGGTTCTGCTGGATGTGGCCTCTGCCCTCTCCAACTCCGACGGGATCCTGGCCCAGGAAAACACCGTGGATGGCGTGCATTTCACCACCAGCTGGTACAAGACCTGGCTCACCTATCTGATGAATCACACCGTGGACCCCGCTCTCCTGTAACCCATGTGACCTACATGACACTATAACAATAGAAAGGAAGTCTTGCTCCATGCGTCCCTCCCTCTTCCGGCGGCTTCTTCCTCTGGCTGCCCTCTGTCTCCTGCTCTCTGCCTGCGGCGGAAAAGCTGCCACCCCCTTTGATCCTGCGGCCACGGCCCAAGCCCTTCAGGACTCCGGCGCCTTTTCTGAGCCTCTGGAGTCCATGTCCCAGGACCTGGCCTGCGGGACTCTCTACGCCATTGACAGCGCCGATGTGACCGGATGTGCCGTCTACACCACGCCCACCGCCGGCGCGGAAGAGATCGCCGTCTTCACCCTGGTGGATGAGGATGCCGCGAAGAGTGCCCTGGACGCTCTGACCCAGCGGGTCGCGGACCAGAAGGAGGCGCTGGAGAATTACCAGCCCGACGAGGTCTCCAAGCTGGACAACGCTATTTTGGAGCAGCGGGGCAACTCCGTCCTGCTGGCAGTGGCCGCCGATGCGGATGCCGCGCAAAAGGCGCTGGACGCCCTGAAGTAAGCAGAATTTTGATACGGCCTGGTGGAGAATGTGCCATTCTCTACCAGGCCGCTTTTTTATACCTATCTTTTCCTTCCTCTTTTTCCAAATCATACAGGCTTTCGGCACCTGCTTTTGCAATCCTCATCCAAGAAAAGGCGCTTTTTTTCTTTTCTGTGCAATTAAATGAATATCTCTGTCTCTTTTTAGACTATATATAATTTTTGACAGTTTTACTTGCATTCTTTTGTGAAAATGCTATAATGCAAAGTGTCAAAGCTTTGAGGAGGAATGTCACATGGGCCACAAATATGTTTATCAGTTCAGTGAAGGCAACGGCAAAATGCGTGAGCTGCTGGGCGGTAAAGGCGCCAACCTGGCCGAGATGACCAATCTCGGTATGCCTGTACCCCAGGGCTTTACCGTAACCACCGAGGCCTGCACTCGTTATTATGAGGATGGCCGTGCCATCGCCCCGGAGATCCAGGCTGAGATCCTGGAGTACCTCTCCAAACTGGAGGAGACCACCGGAAAGCAGTTTGGCAACGCCTCCAATCCTCTGCTGGTCTCGGTGCGCTCCGGCGCCCGTGCCTCCATGCCCGGCATGATGGACACCATCCTGAACCTGGGCCTCAACGACAGCGTCGTGGTGGGCCTGGCTGAAAAATCGAAAAATCCCCGCTTTGCCTATGACTCCTACCGCCGCTTTATCCAGATGTTCTCCGACGTGGTCATGGAGCTCTCCAAGAGCCGCTTTGAGGAGATCATCGATGATGTCAAGGCCAAAAAGGGCGTCGTACACGACATCGATCTGGATACCGAGGATATGAAGACCCTGGTGGAGCGCTTCAAGGCCTTCTACAAGGACGAGAAGGGCGAGGACTTCCCCCAGGACCCCAAGCAGCAGCTGATGGAGGCGGTAAAGGCCGTCTTCCGCTCCTGGGATAACGACCGCGCCAACGTCTATCGCCGCATGAACGAGATCCCCTATGACTGGGGCACCGCCGTCAACGTGCAGTCCATGGTCTTCGGCAACTTCGGCAGCACCTCCGGTACCGGCGTGGCCTTCACCCGCAACCCCGCCACCGGCGAAAAGCACCTGTTCGGCGAGTACCTCATCAACGCTCAGGGCGAAGACGTGGTGGCCGGTGTCCGCACTCCCAGCAATATCTCCAAGCTCCAGGAGGAGATGCCCGAGGTCTACAACCAGTTCGCCGCCATCGCCTCCAAGCTGGAGCAGCACTATAAGGACATGCAGGATATGGAGTTTACCATTGAAAATGGCAAGCTCTATATGCTCCAGACCCGCAACGGCAAGCGTACCGCCGCCGCCGCCCTGAAGATCGCGGTGGATCTGGTGGACGAGGGTGCCATCACCGAGAAGGAGGCCGTCCTCCGCGTGGAGCCCAAGCAGCTGGACTCCCTGCTCCATCCCCAGTTCGATGCCGACGCCCTCAAGAAGGCAGTGCCCATCGGCAAGGGCCTGGCCGCCTCTCCCGGCGCTGCCTGCGGCAAGGTGGTCTTTACCGCCGAGGACGCCAAGGAGTGGACCGACCGTGGCGAGCAGGTCATCCTGGTCCGCCTGGAGACCTCTCCTGAGGATATCGAGGGCATGCACGCGGCCAAGGGTATCCTGACCGTTCGCGGCGGCATGACCTCTCACGCCGCCGTGGTGGCCCGCGGCATGGGCACTTGCTGTGTTTCCGGCTGCGGTGAGATCGTGGTGGACTACGCCAAGAAGCAGTTTGAGCTGGGCGGCAAGGTCTATCAGGAGGGCCAGTACATCTCTCTGGACGGCTCTACTGGCAACATTTACGGTGAGGCCATCCCCACCGTTCCCGCCGATGTCTCCTCCGGCGACTTCGGCCGTTTCATGGAGTGGGCTGACCGCTACCGCCAGCTGGAAGTCTACACCAATGCCGATACCCCCACTGACGCCCGCCAGGGCCGCGCCTTTGGCGCCCAGGGCATCGGTCTGTGCCGTACGGAGCACATGTTCTTTGAGGAGAGCCGCATCAAGGCCATGCGCGAGATGATCGTGGCCGACAACGAGGCCGACCGCCGCCGCGCTCTGGCGAAGCTCCTCCCCTTCCAGCAGAGCGATTTTGAGGGCATCTATGAGGCTATGGAGGGCCATCCGGTGGTCATCCGCTTCCTGGATCCCCCGCTGCATGAGTTCCTTCCCACTAAGGAAGAGGATATCCGGGAGATCGCCAACGAGATGGGCATCACCGTGGAAAAGCTCCACAATGTCATCAGCAGCCTCCACGAGTTTAACCCCATGATGGGTCACCGCGGTTGCCGCCTGGCTGTCTCCTATCCCGAAATCGCCGAGATGCAGGCTACCGCTATCATTACTGCCGCCCTGAACGTGCAGAAGAAGCATCCCGATTGGACCATGGTCCCCGAGATGATGATCCCCCTGGTGGGCGAGGTCAAGGAGCTCAAGTACGTCAAGGACGTGGTGGTTGCCGTCGCTGACAAGCTGATTGCCGAGTCCGGTCTGTCCATGAAGTATGAAGTGGGCACCATGATCGAGATCCCCCGCGCCGCTCTCACGGCGGACGAGATCGCCAAGGAGGCCGAGTTCTTCTCCTTCGGCACCAACGATCTGACCCAGATGACCTTCGGCTTCAGCCGTGATGATGCTGCCAAGTTCCTCAGCTATTACTATGACAAGAAGGTCTACGAGTCCGATCCCTTCGCCCACCTGGATCAGAAGGGTGTTGGCAAGCTGGTCGACATGGCCGTCAAGCTGGGCCGCTCGGTCCGTCCCGAAATGCACCTGGGCATCTGCGGCGAGCACGGCGGCGATCCCACCAGCGTGGAGTTCTGCCACCGCGTGGGACTGAACTATGTCTCCTGCTCTCCCTATCGTGTGCCTATTGCCCGTCTGGCTGCTGCCCAGGCCGCTATCAAAAATCCGCGGTAATCGCACAATATAAGATAGTAATCGGAGTGGCGCTGCATCAGCAGCGCCACTCCTTTTTTCATGCTGCCGGTCAGTGAATTTTTCCCCGGCGCAGCTAAATATAAATGCAAAAAAAGCCTGTAACCAATGCAGTTACAGGCTCTCGCTCTGGCACGCCCGAAGGGACTCGAACCCCCAACCCTCAGAACCGGAATCTGATGCGCTATCCAATTGCGCTACGGACGCATATGAACTTTTCCCAAGTACCCAATTATTATAGCAGGCTTTCCTCATTTTGTAAAGGGCTCTTTGCGGATTTCTTTCCAGCTTCCTCTTGCAAGTTTTGGGATTCTCCGTTAAAGTAGAGAAAAAGGAGTGAAACAACATGATCTTTCTCTGCTACCCCAAGTGTACCACCTGCCAAAAGGCCAAGGCCTGGCTGGATGCCCATGGCGTTTCCTACACCCTGCGGGATATTAAGCTGGACAATCCCTCCCTCAGCGAGTTGAAAGACTGGCACAGCCGCAGTGGTTTGCCCCTCAAGCGCTTTTTCAACACCAGCGGCCTTCAGTACCGGGCCCTGGAACTCAAGGACCGCCTTCCTTCCATGCCGGAAGAAGAGCAATACGCTCTGCTTGCCTCGGACGGAATGCTGGTCAAACGCCCCATGCTCATCGCGGAAGACTTTGTTCTGGTGGGCTTCAAGGCGCCCGACTGGGCTGACCGGCTTGGAATACAGGAATAACAAAACCGGCGCACGGAAAACATTCCGCGCGCCGGTTTTTCTCAATTAATGCAGGGCTGCGTCGCAGTAGGCACAGCAATCCACACCGCCGTTCTGCTTGACCAGGGGGGGCAGATAGGGGTCGGTCTGGGTAATGCAGCGGGGATTGGAGCAGACCGGAGTCGTACCGATCTCCACCGCCTCCGGCTTGATGCGGGGCTGGTTGGCCAGGTCCGCCAGCAGAGCCATACGGGAGAACATGCCGTACCGGGCCTGCTCAAAATAGGCTGCACGGGGATCGTCGTCCACGTCCAGGGCGATCTCATCCACACGGGGCAGGGGATGCATGACCAGCATGTTCTTGCGGGCCCGCTCCAGCTTGCGCTTGGTCAGGACATAGATACCCTTGTTGCGCTCGTACTCCAGGGGGTCCACAAAACGCTCCCGCTGGATACGGGTCATATAGAGGACATCCAGCTGGGGAATGACGTTCTCCAGACCGGTAACCTCCACGCTCCACAGGTTCTTCTCCTTCATGAAGGCACGGATATACTCCGGGATGGCCAGCTCGCGGGGAGAGATGAGGTAGAACTTCACATTGTCGAACTTGGCCAGCGCCTTGATGAGGGAGTGGACCGTACGGCCGTTCTTCAGGTCACCGCACAGACCGATGGAGATGCCATCCACACCGCCCAGCATCCGGGTAATGGTGGTCAGATCGGTCGTGGTCTGGGTGGGGTGCATGTGTCCGCCGTCGCCTGCATTGATCACAGGCACATCGGAATACAGGGAAGCGGCTTTGGCCGCGCCCTCCCGGGGGTTACGCATGATAACCACGTCGGCATAGCCGGACACCATCTTGATGGTGTCCTTCAGGCACTCGCCCTTTGCCACCGAGGAGGATTTGGGATCGGCAAAGCCAAACACCGTTCCGCCCACCCGCAGCATGGCGGTCTGGAAGGAAAAGTTGGTCCGGGTAGAAGGCTCAAAAAAAAGTGTGGAGGCCACACGACCCCGACACACATCCATAAAATCGGCGGGGTGGTCAATAATAGCACTGGTGCTCTTGTACAGCGCTTCCCACTCCGCCCGAGACAGATCCCCAAAATCGATCAGATGTCGCATACCATCTTCTCCATTCCTTGTCGTATTTTTTTCGTATTATCTTACCACATTTTAAGGAACTCGACAAGAATCTCGAGCCATTTTCTTTCTTGCCATTTTGCCAAAATCTCGCCTGTATTTTTTTCTTTCCCCCGGTCATGCTAGACAAAACGGGCCGGAGGAGGAATTCGACGTGGAATGGTTTTGGTATTTTGGGATTTATAGTTTCCTGGGCTTCTGTCTGGAAGTGCTTTTTGCGCGGGCAACACACCAGTCCAAGCGGGATCGAAAGTGCTTTTTTCTCCTGCCTCTCTGCCCGGTCTATGGTCTGGGTGCACTGTGGATTCTGGCGCTCCCCGCCCCTGTCCGCCAGAGTAATCTTCTCCTGTTTTTTGGCTCCGCTTTGGCCGCAACCGGAGCAGAGTATCTCATGTCCCTCTTCTATGAACGGCTGACCGGAGTACATTTCTGGGATTACCGGCATCTCCCCTTCCAGCTCCACGGCAGGGTATGCCTGCTCTTTTCTATCTTTTGGGGCATGCTCGGTGTGGGTGCGGTCCGTGTTCTTCACCCGCTGGTCGCTCAGTTTACCGCGCTCATTCCGTCTTTTTTATGGCCCCTTGCGGCATGTCTGCTTCTGCTGGACGGAGCCCTTACGCTGGTCCTCCTGCGGCGCACCCACAGCACCGACATTCTGTGCTGGTATCGCCGTGTTTCCAGACTGCCTTTGCGCGACTCCTGATGCAGAGAGAGGGGCGGAAGCTCCGCCCCTCCCCATATCAAACGTCTTTGCTCAGGCTTTCTGCAGCGCTTCCATTACCTCATCGATCTTCTTCTGCGGCAGATAGGCTCCCGCAAAGGCCAGCAGCTGCTCCAAGGTCACGGTATTGGCCGCTCCGGTAAGGGGATGCTTGAGGACGGCGGGCAGCTTTTTTTGCAGGACGCTCCGGCTCCGGGGATCTGCCAGCAGCTGCCCCACCGTGATCTGATTGTGCTTTAAGTCCATGGTACATTCCTCCTGTTGTGGTGATACCTCACTCTATGCACGACCCAAATCAAATTTTACACGCGCCCCTGCGGACTCGTCCTCTTTTTCCCAGGCTTGCGGCTTTCTCGCATACGCATTATAATAAAAGTGACGGTCTGGCGGCTCAACGGCCCTGTCCGGCCTTGTCCACATGCCGCAATCCAAGAACGGAGGAATTCACATATGATCAAATCCTTTGAAGGACATACACCCCAGCTCCATCCCGATGCCCGGGTCGCGGAAAATGCCACCCTGGTGGGACAGGTCACCCTGGAGGCGCGCTCCAGTGTCTGGTATGGTGCGGTCCTCCGCGCCGATACCACCACCATCCATGTCGGGGCCGGCTCCAACCTTCAGGATGGCTGCATGGTGCATGGAGACGAGGGATTCCCCGTTCAGGTCGGTCAGGACGTGACCGTGGGCCACGGGGCGATCCTGCACGGCTGTACGGTGGGCGATCGCTGTGTCATCGGCATGGGCGCGACCCTCCTCAACGGCTGTGTGATTGGCGAGGACTCTCTCGTGGCTGCCGGGGCCCTGGTGACCCAGAACACGGTGATTCCGGCGGGCAGTCTGGTCATGGGCTCTCCCGCCAAAGTCCGCCGTGCGCTCACAGAGGAGGAAAAGGCGGGCAACCTGGAGTCCGCCCGGGAATATGAGCATCTCTCCCTCCAGCTTTCGGCGGAGGGCTCCCGATGAAACGTTGGCGTGATTCCTCGTTCCGCGCCCAGGTGAAAAGTTCCCCCATGGTGGCCCGTCTTTATCAAATTCTCCGGTTTCTGGTAATTTGGGTTATGATCGCCCAGTTTTTCAACGGGAACTTTGAAAATGTCTTCCTGTGTATCCTGACCCTGATCCTGTTTCTGGTTCCCAGCTTTATTGAGCGGAAGATCCAGATCGATCTGCCCGACACGCTGGAAGTCATCATTCTCCTCTTTATTTTTGCCGCGGAAATTTTGGGTGAAATCCGTGCCTACTACATCTCCATCCCCTACTGGGATACTATGCTCCACACCCTCAACGGCTTTCTCTGCGCCGCCATTGGCTTCTCCCTGCTGGATATCCTCAACCGGCATGAGCGGCTCTCCTTCTCCCTCTCGCCCCTGTATCTGGCCATAATGGCCTTCTGCTTCTCCATGACCATCGGCGTGCTGTGGGAGTTCTTTGAGTGCACCATGGACGTGTTTTTCCATCTGGATATGCAGAAGGATACCGTCGTAAACACCATCTCCTCGGTCATGCTGGACCCCAACGGCGGCAATGTCCCCACGGCCATCCATAATATCACCGACGTCATTGTGGTCACCGCGGATGGAAGCGAGATCCCGCTGGGCCTGGGAGGCTATCTGGATATCGGCATTCTGGATACCATGAAGGACCTGTTCGTGAATTTTATCGGCGCAGTGGTCTTTTCCTTCATTGGCTACTTCTATGTAAAGTCCCGGGGCAAGGGCCGCTTCGCCCGGCGCTTCATCCCCCAAGTGCTTCCCGAAACCCCCAGTTCCGAACCAAAAAAATAATGCCCGGTACGTATGCTTCTCTCCTGTGCGGATATACTAAGATCATCACCGCAAAGGAGGAAATGCGTTATGAACAACCAGGTCAATCACAACATCAAGTGCTCCGTCTCCAGCTGTGCGCATCACTGCGAGCAGAACTGCTGCACCCTCAACGAGATCAAGGTGGGCTGCTGCGGCGCCGCCGCTCCCAAGAGCTGCGACTCCACCGAGTGCGCCTCGTTCCAGCTGCGCAGCAGAGGCTGAGGCCGCTGAGTCCGGAGGCTGCTCCGGCCTGACGCAAACGTCCCCGGTTCCCATTGTGTGGGAACCGGGGACGTTTCTACTTATTTTTCCGCGCCGCGGTGCAGTCCGTAGATCATCTTCTGCCGGGTGCAGATGAAGTTCTTTTCATGCAGCGCAATGGAGAGGAAGTCCGAGTGGGGATGCTCCTCCGCACCAAAATGCAGAAACGCACCAAACCCCACCTGTCCTGCGGCAAACACGGTGGAATAGTTCATAAACATCTCATCCATAGCCTCAATGCTCATGAGATAGGTCATATAGGAGGGGGACTCCACCATCACACGCTCCATCCCCAGATACCTGAGTACCTTCAGCATGGCAAGCCCGTCGGTAACCGCTCCCGTTCCCGTGGCCAGAACGATTCGCTCTCCGGATGCGGTGGCCGCCTGTACCGCGTCCACGTCCACCTCTTCCGCGCTGGTGTAGGGCCCCAGTGCCCGGAAGCTCCAGGGACAATGGGCCCGGACATACTCCAAGCCATCCGGAGAAGTCGCCACCACCACAGGGGCGTCCACATCAAAGAGCATATGGTCAAAGAGAAGATCCGTGCCGTCAAAAGAGACCACGATATGGGCCGGACAGTAGTGCTTCTTCCCCATCTGCGTGGTGCGCAGGCTGGCAAGCTCCTCATCAAAGCAGTTGGCCCACATCACCTCGTTGGTATGCAGTGTCCGCGCCCCGATGATCACGCCATCCGCATAAAAGCGCAGCATATTCAGTACCCAAAAGTCGGCCAGCGCCCCATCGGGGTCCCGGAAATTATTTCCCGCAATCTTTTCGCCATGCCGGTCGTCGGTAAAGGAAATCTTTCCGTCCACCGACTCCACAATCGAGGCAAACAGATAGGGCCGGTCCGCGGGCGCCGGGGGAAAATACACATCGCCATACACCTGACGAATTTTCTCCGGCGTGGGTGCGTCGGGGGAAATGGCCCGAATGGCCGCCAATGCCTCTTCATCACGCATCAGGGGTGTCAGCCGGATCTGCTCTACCGGAAAATCCATCGTTACAAACTTCTCCATCTACCGTTTCATCCTTCCGCGCTTAAATTCCGCAAATCATTCTATTTTTGCGGTTATATTTTGATTTTATAGCATAAAATTCAAGTTTTCAACGCATTAGTAGTACTAATGAAAATTTTTCCAATTAAAACAGACAAATAAATACGACCAGCCCCGGACAATCGTCCGGGGCTGGTCGTACAAATTGCAGATTTTACTCCGCTGCCTCAGGCTTGGCAGCAGCGGGGGCCGCCTTGGGGGCGGCGGGCTTCACCTCGGGGACCTTTCCGTCCACAGTGATGAGCTTGCGGGGACACTTCTGGGCGCACAGGCCGCAGCCCACGCACTTGTCATAGTCAATGACAGCCAGATTCTTGTCCACAGTGATGGCTTCCTTGGGGCAGGCCTTGGCGCACAGACCACAGCCGATACAGCCGTTGTCGCACACCTTGCGCACGTCAGCACCCTTGTCCTTGGAGGAACAGGTGATGGCCACGTGGCGCTTGGTCTTGTAGGGAGCCAGCAGGATGATGTGGCGGGGACAGGCGTCCACGCACTTCTTACAGGCCTTACACTTCTCCTCGTCCACCTTGGCCACGCCGTCCACCACGTGGATGGCGTCAAAGGGACACACGGCCTCACAGGTGCCGAAGCCCAGGCAGCCGAAGGAGCAGCCGGCAGGGCCGCCGCCGGGCAGGCGGGCGGCAGCAGCACAGTCGTGGATACCCACATACTCGTACTGCTCGTGGCCACGGCAGCCGCCGGTGCACTGCACTTGGGCAATCATCTTGGCGGAGGCCTCAGCCTTCACGCCCATGATCTCGGCGATCTGGGCCGCCACGGCGTCGCCGCCGGCAGCACAGCAGTTGGTGGCAGCCTTACCAGCCACCACGGCAGCGGCATAGCCGCTGCAGCCGGGATAGCCGCAGCCGCCGCAGTTGGCGCCGGGCAGGCAGGCAGAAATGGCCTCTTCACGGGGGTCCTTCTCCACGGCAAAGGCCTTGGAGGCATAGGCCAGGATCAGACCGAAGATCGCGCCCAGCACGCCGAGCACGACAACAGCAGCAATAACAGTGTTCATTCTTTCCAGCCTCCCTTAAAATACCTTCAGGCCGGAGAAGCCCAGGAAGGCCAGGGCCAGCAGGCCGGCGGTCACCAGCGCGATGGGGAAGCCCTCAAAGGCCTTGGGGCACTCGGCAAACTCCAGCCGCTCCCGCACACTGGCAAAGAGCACGATGGCCAGCAGGAAGCCCACGCCGCCAGTGACGCCGTAGACCAGGCTCTCGATGAAGCCATAGCTGTTCTGGGTATTCTGGAGCACCACGCCCAGCACGGCGCAGTTGGTGGTGATGAGGGGCAGGTACACGCCCAGGGCCTCATACAGAGAAGGCATAGCCTTCTGGAGGAACATCTCCACGAACTGCACCAGGGAGGCGATGACCAGGATGTAGGTCACGGTCTGCATAAAGACCAGATTGAACTTCTCCAGAATGAAGTGGTTGATGGGCCAGCACACGGCGCTGGCCACGCCCATGACGAAGATAACGGCCATGCCCATACCCAGGGCGGTATCGATCTTCTTGGACACGCCCATGAAGGGGCAGATGCCCAGGAACTGGGCGAAAATGAAGTTGTTGACCAGAATTGCGCCCAGCGCGATGCCAAAGAGTTCGGTGAAACTCAGCATTACTTGGCCACCTCCTCTTTCTTGTCGCTGCCCTTCTTGGGCTTATTGAGGAAATACTGCATGGTAGCGATTACCACGGCCAGGGTCAGGAAGCCGCCCACCGGCAGCACCATGCCCAGCGCGGGAATCCCCTCGGGCAGGATGCGGATGCCGTCGCCGCCGTTGAGGATGCCGCCGCCAAAGGTGCCGTTGCCCAGGAACTCACGGATCACACACATGATGACCAGGATCACGGTGTAGCCCAGACCCTGGAAGATACCATCCAGGGCGGAGGCCGCCACGCCGTTCTTGGAGGCGAAGGACTCGGCACGGCCCAGGATGATACAGTTCACCACGATCAGGGGAATGAAGAGGCCCAGGCTCTCGGACAGGCTGGGGAGATAGGCCTTGAGCAGCAGGTCCACGATGGTCACGAACCCGGCGATCACGACGATGTAGCAGGCGATACGCACCTTGCTGGGGATGATCTTGCGCAGCAGGGAGATAACGATATTGGCGCAGGTCAGGATGATGAGCACGGATACGCCCATACCCAGACCGTTGAAGAGGCTGGTGGTAATGGCCATCACGGAGCACATACCAAGCAGCTGTACGGTAACGGGGTTCTGGAAGATCAGACCGTCCAGAAATTGCTTTTTCACATTCATGTTCTGTGCCCTCCTTAGCCCAGGCTGGCGGCGGCCGCCAGCGCACTGGTGACGCTCTCGCACACGCCGCGGGAGGTGATGGTGGCGCCGGTGAGGGCGTTGATCTCGCCGCCGTCCTTGGTGACGGAGACCTTACCGCTCTTACCCACGAACTGGGCCTGCCAATCCGGCTTGCCGGCATTGGAGCCCAGACCGGAGGTCTCACCGGTCTCAACGATGGAGATGCCGGTGCAGGTGCCGTCGGTCCCAACACCAACCATCACGCTCAGCGTACCGCTGAAGGAGGTGGCGGGCTTGACCTGGACCACATAGCCGGCGTCGCCGGCCTGGTACACGGCCTGCACGGTGGAATCTTCTCCGGTGTACTCCACGGGGGTGTAGACGCCGTCCTCCGTGGGGAGCACGGCCTGCATGGCCTCCGCGGTCTTTTTCTCGGTGTTCAGCTTAATCTGAGGCGCGGTGACCATATTGACCGCACCCAGCAGCAGGGCGGTGATCAGGCTGATAGCGGTCAGAACCACAACCAGCATGGCCAGGCTCGGCTCTTTCTTTTTGTTCATCACGATCTCACTCATTTCGCCGCGCCCTCCTTTGCCTTGGCCTTCATTTCCTTGGTGACGCCGAAGCGGCCGGGCTTTCCGGCCTTATCCAGCAGCCACACGCAGATGTTCATCAGCAGGATGGCATAGCTGACACCCTCGGGATAGCCGCCGAAGTAGCGGATGAAGATGGTCAGCAGGCCGCAGCCAATGCCGAAGTAGATCTCGCCCATCTTAGTCACGGGGCTGGTCACATAGTCGGTCGCCATGAAGAAGGCGCCCAGCATCAGACCGCCGCCGCACAGGTTGTAGAGCATCCAGTCCACCCGGGCAATGCCGCCCTGGGGGAAGAGGAAGCAGAGCACCGCCACGGTGGCGAGATAAGCCACGGGGATGCGGGCGCGGATGACGCCGCGCCAGATGAGGTAGATGCCGCCCAGCAGCAGGAGTAGCGCGGAGACCTCACCCAGGCAGCCGCCCACGTTGCCCACAAAGAGGTTGGCCAGACCGTCGGCAGGCAGGGTGTGCACATTGGTGCCGGTGGCCACATCCAGATGGGCGTGCAGAGAGGCCATGGGGGTGGCGCCGGTCACCGCGTCAGCGGCGGAAAAGACGCCCGCCCAGTTCTTCACACCGGGCAGCACCCAGGTGGTCATGGCGATGGGGTAGCACATCATCAGGAAGGCACGGCCGCCCAGCGCGGGGTTCATAAAGTTCTGACCCAGGCCGCCGAAGAGCTGCTTGACCACCACGATGGCGAAGAAGTCGCCGATCAGGAGGGTCCAGTAGGGCAGCGTCACGGGGCAGACAAAGGCCAACAGCACGCCGGTAACGGCGGCGGAGAAATCTCCGTTGGCCGAGGGCTTTTTCAGGAGCTTGCGGTAGCCCCACTCGAAGAATTCACAGCCCAGCACCGACACCACGGTCATGGTCAGGGCGCGGGGACCAAAGACATACACCGCCATACACAGGGCGGGAACCAGAGCGATGAGCACATCCAGCATCAGCCGGCTGGTGTTCACCGGGGAACAGACATGGGGGGAGGAAGCCACGGAGAGCTTCAGATTCTTGGTGTCAATCATGCTTTCTTAGCCTCCTTCTCTGCCTCGGCCTTACGCTTCATGGCCAGGGTGCGGATCTCGAACTTGGCCATCCGGAAGGACTGGACCAGGGGCACACGGGCAGGGCAGATGTAGTTACAGGAACCGCACTCGATGCAGTCCATCAGGTGCAGGCCCTCGGCCTCATCCCAGCGGCGCTTCTCGGCATACAGGTGCATGTACACAGGGGTCAGGTGCATGGGACAGACGTTGACGCAGCGTCCGCAGCGGATGCAGGTGGGATTCTCCACATGCTCTGCCGCCTCGGCCTTGGTCATGCACAGCACGCCGTTGTTGCCCTTGATGGTGCAGGCGGACAGGTCGTAGGCGGCAATGCCCATCATGGGGCCGCCCAGCAGGACCCGGTCGGGGGTCTCCTTGAAGCCGCCGGCCTCTTCCACCAGGTGCTCAATGGGGGTGCCGAAGGGCACCAGCACGTTGCGGGGCTCAGCCAGAGCGCCGCCGGTGAGGGTGACGATGCGCTGGGTGAGGGGCTTGCCCTCCACCACGGCGTCATACACCGCAGCGGTGGTGCTGGCGTTGAACACGGCGCAGCCCACGTGGGCGGGCAGTCCGCCGGGGGGCACCTCGCGGCCGGTGATGCGCTGGATGAGCTGCTTTTCTGCGCCCTGGGGGTAACGGGTGCGGCACACCACGATCTCGATGCCGCCGTCCGCCAGGCTCTTCATCTTCTCAATGGCGTCGGGCTTGTTGTCCTCGATGCCGATATAGGCCTTGTTCAGGTTGAAGGTCTTCATCAGGATCTTCAGGCCCTTGATGATGCGCTCGCCATCCTCCAGCATGAGCCGGTGGTCGGAAGTCAGATAGGGCTCACACTCCGCCGCGTTGACGATGAGCGTGTCCACCTTGCCGATGCCGGAGCTGATCTTCACGTGGGTCGGGAAGCCTGCGCCGCCCATACCGGTGATGCCGGCCTCCTTGACGATGTTGATGATCTCGTCGGTGGTCAGCTTCTCATAGTCGGGATGGGGGGTCAGCTCGGAGCCAAAGGTATTCTGGAAGTCGTTCTCGATCACGACCGCCATCACCTTGCCGCCGCCGCAGTAGGGACGGGGCTCAATGGCCACGACCTTGCCGGAGACGCTGGCATGGATGGGCGCGCCCAGGCCGGTCACCTCCGCGATCTTCTGACCGACGGTCACCTGATCGCCCACCTTTACCACAGGTGCGCAGGGTGCTCCCACGTGCATGGACATGGCCAGAGCCACCTGAGCCGGGGCCTTGCGCAGCGGCTCGACTGCCTTGGTACAGGTCAGCTCCTTGTGCTCATTGGGATGCACGCCGCCATAAAAGGATAATTTCATAGGTCCACCTCACAAATCAGGCCCCTCCCGGGGCCAGTCTCGGACGGAAACTGTGGCACGTTTCCGCCGCTCTCTTTTCCGTGCGAAACCGCACTTTCAAACAGATACTATCATATCGCAGCCAGCCGAAAAAGTCTAGTGATTCCGCAAAAAAATTACGCTTTTTTCTATAAACCATTCAGTTTATCCTTATATCACTTTTTTTCGTTCCAAAATATCGCCTCTTTTTTCCGCCAGAGGTCGATCTTGGCTTGCTTTTCTTTCCATTTTCACCATACTTTAAAGCGCTAGTGCGCTGTCTTTGTAAAAAACCACAGTTGACAAATGTCCGTCTCAGGAGTATTCTTATCATAATTTCACTCTCCGCCGCAGAGGCCTCTTTCCAGGCTTCCGTCGGGCGGAAATTATGAATCGTCAAAGGCGATGACTGGGCAAGTAGAAGCGGTGGAAATGCGCAGAGAGGGAGCGGATGGTGTAAGCTCCCGGGACCGCCGCACCTCGAACATCACCCAGGAGCAGCGGGTTGAACCCGGGGACATACCCCGCCAGTAGGCTCTGCCGGTTTCCCCTCCGTTAGCGGGGCAGCAAGTGCGCGGGAGCATGGTTTCTGCGAATTAAGGTGGTACCACGGAGTATAGCGGCTTCGTCCTTTCAGGACGAGGCCGTTTTGCGTATATAGACCAGTATGAAGGAGGCCCTAGACCTATGAGAATGAAATGTTCCCAAATTCTAATGGAGTGTCTGCTGGAGCAGGGCGTGGATACGGTATTTGGCTATCCCGGAGGCACGATCCTGAACATCTATGATGAGATGGAGCTGCACGGATACAAGAACAAGATCCGCCATATTCTGACTGCCCATGAGCAGGGCGCCTCCCACGCCGCCGACGGATATGCCCGCTCCACCGGCAAGGTGGGCGTGTGCTTTGCCACCTCCGGACCGGGCGCCACCAACCTGACCACCGGCATTGCCACCGCCTACTACGACTCCTCTCCGGTGGTCTTTATCACCTGTAACGTGGTGGAAAGCCTCATCGGCAAGGACTCCTTCCAGGAGGTGGACATTACCGGCATCTCCATGCCCATCACCAAGTGCAACTACCTGGTCAAGGACCCGGACCAGCTGGCCGACGTGGTGCGGGAGGCCTTTGCCATCGCCCGTTCGGGCCGTCCCGGCCCGGTGCTCATCGACATTGCCAAAAATGTCACCGCCTCGGAGGCCGACTATGAGCCCCTCCCCGTCTCGGAGCACGGCCGCCACGGCCGCCTGGGCGCCATGCTGCGCCGCTCCAGCCACGACCTCAAGACACCTGAGCCCGACTATGGAGACATTGAAAAGCTCCTCTCCATGATCGAGGAGGCCAAGCGTCCCCTCATTCTAGTGGGCGGCGGCGTCATCCGCTCCAAGGGCGCGGTGCCCGAGTTCCGCAGATTCTTTGAGCGCCTGGGTGCACCGGTGGCCTCCACCATCATGGGCGGCGGCGCCTGTCCCGGCAACCACCCCCTCTTTACCGGCATGATCGGTATGCACGGCTCCCATGCGTCCAACATCGCCTCCAGCCAGTGCGACCTGCTCATCGCCATCGGCTGCCGGTTTTCCGACCGGGTGGCCACCGATCCGGCCACCTTTGCCAGCCAGGCCAAGATCGTACATATCGACATCGACCGGGCCGAGATCGACAAGAACGTCCAGACCGACCACCACATCATCGGCGACGCAAGACGTGTGCTGGAGCTGCTCAATGAAAAACTCCCCGCCCACGACTATCCCGAGTGGAAGGAGTTCGTCTTCTCCCACAAGGAGGTCCCCTTTGTCCAGGACGGTATCCTCCACCCCCACGAGATCCTGGAGACCATCTCCGATGTCACCGATGGCCAGGCCATCATCGCCACCGACGTGGGCCAGCATCAGATGTGGTCGGCCCAGTACTATCACTTCTCCCGTCCCGGCCAGCTGGTCACCTCGGGCGGCTTCGGCACCATGGGCTTTGGCCTGGGGGCCGCCATGGGCGCCAAGGTGGGAAATCCCGACCAGACCGTGGTGCTCTGCACCGGCGACGGCTGCTTCCGCATGAACTGCCACGAGCTGGCTACCGTGGAGCACTATCATATCCCAGTTATCATTGTCATCTTCGACAACGGCACGCTGGGCATGGTCCGCCAGTGGCAGCACCTCATCTACGGGGAGCGCTACTCCCAGACCGACCTGGACCGCGGCCCCGACTTTGTCAAGCTGGCAGAGGCCTATGGTCTCCGCGGCGCCCGGGCCAAGACCCAGGCAGAATTTGAGGCCGCCCTGCGCACCGCCGTGGACAGCGGTGAGGCCTGGGTCATCGACTGCGCCATCGACAAGGACGCCATGGTCCATCCCATGGTGCCCGGCGGCGCACCCGCAACCGAATTTCTGCTGGATTAAAAGGAGGGGAACGCCATGAAATCCAATCCGATCACGATCACCCGCCACACCCTGTCGGTCCTGGTGGAGAACTCCGCCGGCGTTCTCTCCCAGGTCTCCCGGCTCTTCTCCCGCAAGGGCTACAACATCGAATCCCTGGCGGTGGGCACCACCGACGACCCGGCAGTCTCCCGTATCACCATTGAGGTCATGGGGGACGCCAAGACCATCGAGCAGGTCATGAACCAGCTCAGCAAGCTCTTCTGCGTCTACTCGGTGCAGGAGCTGCTGCCCGAGCGCTCCATCCGCCGGGAGCTGGTCATGTTCAAGGTCAAGGCCGAGACCCCCGACATCCGCAACGAGATCATCCAGATCGCCAACATCTTCCGGGCGTCCATCATCGACGTCTCCCTCAAATCCCTGACCCTCGCCCTCATCGGTGATGAGAACAAGGCCGAGGCCATGCAGGGCCTGCTGGAGGCCTTCGGCATTCTGGAGCTGGTCCGTACCGGCATGGTGGCGCTGGAGCGCGGCGCCTACACCATCAGCGACGACAACAAGGAAAAGGCCGAGTTCAACCTGGGCAAGAATTTCCTGTAAGAGCCACCAGCCCCGATAGAGGCCAAGCGTTTCGCACGAAAAACATGGGCCTTAGCAAATTCCACAGAGGCCTCTGTGTTTTCATATATAGATATTTCTTTCTTCAAGGAAAGGGGGAGATCAGGTATGAAATTGTATGAAAACAAGTTCCTGTCAACCAAAGGGAGGGTTTTCATCCGTTAGCCCTCCCGCTGTAAAGGAGGAAATATGGACTGTATTACCTTACAGGAAGTTGATGAATCCAACTTTCTTGCCTGCTTTTCCCTGAAATTAGATGCCCAGCAGGAGAAATTTGTATCCCACCCTATTCGAAGTCTGGCCCAGGCGTATGTATACCGCAAGCAGTGTACTCCTTTTGCGGTCTGCCGCGCCGGTCAAGTGATCGGATACCTGATGGTCATCTATGACTACGACGAAGAGGCTTACTTTATTTGGCATCTGATGATTGATGCCCAGTACCAGGGCAGGGGCTATGGGCGAGCGGCCATGGAGTCGGCACTTGATTATATCCGTTCTAAGCCCTTTGGAGATTCCGACATCGTCCGGCTGACCGTTAACCCGGAAAATTCCGCCGCCTGTCATCTGTACCAGACCCTGCATTTCTCTGCTACCGGCCGGGCAGACGAGGATGAGATCGAGTTGGAACGAGTACTGGATTGACTTCCGTGCCCTGCAGGGCACGCCCGCATTGGGGATGCCGCCCAAATCTTTTCCGAGATTGTAACCTAGTTATCATTCTTTTTTCCCCATTCATGGTATCATAGGAACAATAATAATCCACCTCAAACCAAAAGGAGTGTATGATCATGGCTAAGATGTATTACGAGAAGGATTGCGAACTCAGCTACCTGGACGGTAAGAAGATCGCGATCATCGGTTACGGCTCTCAGGGACACGCCCACGCCCTCAACCTGAAGGATTCCGGCTGCGACGTGTGCGTGGGCCTGCGCGCAGGCTCCAAGCGCTGGGCCGAGGCGGAGAAGGCCGGTCTCACCGTTAAGACCATCGCCGAGGCCGCCCAGTGGGGCGACATCGTGATGATCCTCATCAATGACGAGGTCCAGGCCGACGTCTACAAGAGCGAGATCGCCCCCCACATGACCGAGGGCAAGGCCCTGGCGTTCGCCCATGGCTTCAACATCCGCTATGGCCAGATCGTGCCTCCCGCCGGTGTGGACGTCTTTATGGCTGCCCCCAAGGGCCCCGGCCACACCGTCCGCTCCCAGTATGTGGCCGGCAAGGGCGTGCCCTGCCTGGTGGCTGTAGAGCAGAATGCCACCGGCAACGCTCTGAAGCTGGCTCTGGCCTACATCGCTGGTATCGGCGGCGCCCGTGCCGGCGTGATGGAGACCACCTTCCACGACGAGACCGAGACCGACCTCTTCGGTGAGCAGACCGTCCTGTGCGGCGGCGTGGTGGACCTGATGCGCTGCGGCTTCGAGGTGCTGGTGGAGGCCGGCTATGAGCCCGAGAACGCCTACTTCGAGTGCATCCACGAGATGAAGCTCATCATCGACCTCATCAACAAGGGCGGCGTGGGCATGATGAACTACTCCATCTCCGACACCGCCGAGTACGGCGAGTATGTCTCCGGTCCCCGTGTCATCCCCCACGAGGAGACCAAGGCCCGCATGCGCGCGGTTCTCTCCGACATCCAGGACGGCACCTTCGCCGGCAAGTGGATCGCCGAGAACAAGAACGGCCGGACCTTCTTCAACTCCAAGCGCGCCCTCCTCAAGAAGCATCAGATGGAGGTCGTGGGCGAGGAGCTGCGCAAGAACATGATCTGGGGCGGCGACCAGGATCTGGACACTGCCTCCAACTAAATCCCATCATAACAACAAGCCCGGAAGGCCATTGGCCTTCCGGGCTTCTTTTTGTATGCGGCTCCTTATCGAATGTCTGAGATCCCAAGCACTTCTTTTGCCGCCTCTCGATCCGCGCGCTTCACATAAATCCGATAGCGGTAGCTGTTATCCTCAAACAGGGTGCCGCAGGACGGTCTTGTTCCTCTGTTGAGGACTGACGGAGAACTTCTGTTGATCGTTTTCACGGTGCACTCGATCTGATTCTCCCGCAAACGGGAGGTAATGTCCCGACATTCTTCCATGGTACAGCAAGAGGTCAATTCACAGCGATTCCATACCGTGAGCATAGCAATCCTCCCTCCGGATATGACTTGTCCTCTCCCCTGCCAGCCGCTTCTGTTTTGACTCAAATTTAGGTTTTCTGGATATTTTATTTTAATTTAAGTACTATTTCTTGTCAATTACCCTTTGGAGAGGCCTTCTGGTCTTTCCGTCACTCCAATGGTAATTTCTATTCGTATCGTTTGCCCACGATGGTCGCCGCCAGGAGCATGCCCAGCATGGCCGCCAGGGCCAGAAAACGCTCCCCCTGTCCGGCCAATCCGGGCCACAGATGACGGAGCCCCCACCACAGTGCCGGAAAAAGGGCCAGCGCCCCCAGCAGCCACCCCCGCATGGCGTTCAGAATATGGGGCCAGTTGCTATTATGAAAGCGTACTCCGGGCAGATTCATCCGGAAAGACCCGTCGCTGTAACTGCTGATGCGGTTCTGATCATAGTAGGCAGGCAGCTGCTCCTTTGCGCCAAAGCACAGATAGGCTCCAAAGAGAAGGGAGAGCAGTTCCACCAGTATCACCGTGTCCTCCAGATCGGTCCAGCCATACCCACCCCTTGTCAGCAGGAGCACGGTCTGCACCAGTCCGGCCAGCGCGCAGAGGACAAAAGCCAGCTGCCATCTCCTCCGGCGCTGCGCACGCGCGCTCTGTTCCCCCTCACTCAGACGCAGGGAGGCGTTCACCAGCGCCTCCACCTCCTCCACCGGAAGCTCCCTTGTCTGGTTCCGTTCCCCCCGGAGCAGCTCGGTGACGCTCACCCCCAGGCAGTCGGCCAGCGGCAGAAGGAGCGTCACATCGGGCAGGCTCAACCCACGCTCCCACTTGCTCACCGCCTTGTCGGATACATAGAGCTGCTGTGCCAGCTCCTTCTGCGTCATGCCCCGCTCCCGGCGCAGCTGATGCAAAAAGGTCCCAAAGCGCTCTTTCTCAATTTCGTACATCGGCTTCCCTCCTTCTCTCCCCATCCTATCCGGAGGGATCGCCCACGTCAACCGACCAGCAGTAGAGTCCTTGGGGCACAAGGCTTTCCTGTTTTTATTCCGCCTGGGAGTCCCGCCTTTCCGCCTCCGCCTGGCGAAGCAGTTGCTCCATGGATACGCCGTACAGTTTGGCCAGCGTCAGCAGATTGGAGGTGCTGGGGCAGGAGAGTCCGCTCTCCCATTTACTCACCGCCTGACGGCTCACCCCCACCGCTTCCGCCACAAACTCCTGGGTCATCCCGCAGCGCTTCCGGTGGGCTTTGAGCACCTCTCCCAGCGTGTCACTTGTGTCGCTCTGCCGCGCCTGTTCCTCTCCTTTCCCGCTCCGCCTCTTTCGAGCCACCAGGAGTACCACAACCACTACTGCAACAACCACGATCCACAGGAGCAATAAAAACGGAATCAGTATCCCCATCGTCATCATATATGGTTTGCACCTCTTTCGTTCAGGATTCCTCTATTCTACTCCAAGGAGTACGGTTGCGTCCACCAACCGGGGCGCAACCGCAGGTTGCGCCCTCCATATAACATCCACCCGGTTGGCAGACAAGCGTTCTGTCTTGCTGTCTGCGGTTGACGGAATTCCCGGATTCCTGTATAATGCCTCTACCATTTTTGTCACCACATGTTCCTGCCAGAGGTGAGCCGATTGAAGCCTTATCATGACATTTCCCGCACCGACCTGCTGCGGTCTTATCTGGGATTGCCCGACAGCCTGGACGATCAGGACGCTATTTTTTTCCGTATCTACCAACAGAGCCATCGGTTTCATAGCATGCTGCTGGGCCTGATCATCTTCTATGAATGTGTGATGCTGGTGTTGATGGCCACCCGCCCCGGCGGTCCCTTTCTCCATCTCCGGCGGCTGACCTATATCCTGCTCTACCTCTCCCTGCTGGCTGCGACGATTTTTGTGCTGCTCTATACCAGGCAGCTGGGACGGCAGATGCCCCAGATGATCCGCCGGTATTTTGGCGTATACCATCTCTATGTGGTCTTTCTCAATCTCTGGAGTGTGGGGATCACCCTCAATGATCAGCTGGGCGTAAACAGTCTGATCGTCTACACCTGTATTGTCCTGAGCACCGCCTTTTTCTCCATGATGTCCCCCTGGAAAAGTGCTCTGCTCTATCTGTCGGATTTTATCCTGCTCAACCTGATGCTCCCCTTTTTCCCCTGCCCCAACGGACTGGACCAGCGCTTCAGCAACGGCATCAACAGCCTCTTTCTCTCCCTGCTGGCTCTGGCGCTCTCCATCTATACCTATCGAAGTCAGATTCGCCTCAAGGCGGACGAGCTGCTCATTGAGCGCCAGTATGAGGAAATTCAGCGCTCCCACCAAATTCTCCGGCAGGAGGTCATGTCGGATACTCTAACTGGACTCCACAACCGCCGCTATCTGCACCGCACGGTGGCGGAGCGGTTCCGCCGCTGTCGGGAGGATGGGGAGAGCGCCGCCTGTATCATGCTGGATATCGACCACTTCAAGCGCTACAACGACCGCTACGGTCATCCTCAGGGAGACCGTCTCCTCCAACAGATGGCGCAGTTCCTGCTCCATCACGATGCGCTGAAAGAGGCGGACATCATCCGCTACGGCGGGGAGGAATTTGCCCTCTTTCTCTATGGTCCCGTCTGCGCTCAGGCCCTGGAGATCGCCCGCCGGGTGGTGGACTCGCTGGCCCGGAAACAGCTCCCTCACTGGGACAATGAGGGCCGCCGGGTCACCCTCAGCGCCGGAGTCTGTGCCGAGATCCCCATCCCATCAGATGGGACCCTGGAAGAACTGATCGCCCGGGCGGATACCGCCCTCTATGAGGCCAAACGCACCGGTCGAAACCGGGCGGTGGCCTGCCCCTTCCGCTCTTCCGGCTCCCAAAAGAGCGCCTCGGAATGCGGTATTCCAATTTGATATTCCATAAAAGACAGGCCGGCGGAAATCGCCGGCCTGTCTTTTATTCCCCTTCCAGTCCCATCACGTCCATACTGTGGCGCATGTGGATGGCCATGGCGTGCTCGGCTCCGGTTCCGTCCCGGCGGGCAAAAAACTCTAGGAGCAGTGCGTGGTCCCGCAGGGTGTCCTCCGCCAGCTGTTCTCCATGCTCTCCCGCCTCCACTGCGGTCATGACCGCCCGGTCGATGAGGGGCAGCAAACGGGTGAGGAATTCATTGTGAGTGGCCCGGACGATGGACGCATGGAAGGCTCCGTCGGCGGCGGTGCGGTCCTTTCCCGCCCGGATGCACCGCTCCACTGCGGCCCCCCGCTCCAGAATGTCGGCCAGTTCTCCCTCGGTGGCCCGGCAGCAGGCCAGCCGGGCGGCGGCCGGCTCAAAGATGCTGCGCAGTTCAAAAAGGTCCCGCAGTTGTCCCTTCACCCGGCTCAGACCGCCAAAGCCAAAGTCCTCAATGCCCTCCACCTCCCGGGAGACAAAGGTGCCCTTTCCGCGGCGCACCTCCAGCACCCCCTGGGCCGTGAGCGTGCGCACTGCCTCCCGCAGGGTGGCCCGGCTCACGCCCAGGGCCTGCGCCAGCTCCAGCTCGTTGGGCAGTTTCTCGCCCGGGGCGATCTGTTTTTCCAGGACGATCCGCGCATACAGCCGCTCCGCCGTCTGCTGTGCCAGGTTTTTTTTCTCCATAAAAGCCTCCCTCTCCTGCTTGACATCTTTCTTGCTCTTATTTTATAATAAGTTATCATACAACGCAAGCGTCATCATACAACTTTGTTTGCGATTTTGAGGAGGTCTTTTCCATGCGCAGTGATCATGTGACAAAAGGTGTGGAGCGCGCCCCCAACCGCTCCCTCTTCTATGCTCTGGGCTACACCAAGGAGGAGCTGGAGCGTCCTCTCATCGGCGTGGTTTGCTCCTATAACGAGATCGTTCCCGGCCATATGAATCTGGACAAGATCGCCGAGGCCGTCAAGGCCGGTATCCGCGCCGCCGGCGGCACTCCGGTGGAGTTCCCCGCCATTGCGGTGTGCGACGGCATCGCCATGGGCCATATCGGCATGAAGTACTCCCTGGTCACCCGGGATCTCATTGCCGACTCCACTGAGGCCATGGCCATGGCCCATCAGTTTGACGGTCTGGTCATGATCCCCAACTGCGACAAGAACGTGCCCGGCCTTCTCATGGCGGCCGCCCGGGTGAACATCCCCACCATCTTCTGTTCCGGCGGCCCCATGCTGGCCGGCCGACTCAACGACGGCCGCCGCTCCTGCCTGTCCCATATGTTTGAGGCGGTGGGCGCCTATAAGGCGGGCAAGCTGGATGAGGCCGGCGTGGAGGACTATGAGAACAACGCCTGTCCCACCTGCGGCTCCTGCTCCGGCATGTATACCGCAAACTCTATGAACTGCCTCACCGAGGCCATCGGCATGGGCCTGCGGGGCAACGGCACCATTCCCGCGGTCTGGTCGGCCCGTCTCCGCCTGGCCAAGCACGCGGGCATGCAGATCATGGAGCTGGTGGAGAAGAACATCCGCCCCCGGGATATCATGACCCCCGCCGCCTTCCACAACGCCGAGACGGTGGACATGGCACTGGGCTGTTCCACCAATACCATGCTCCATCTGCCCGCTATCGCCCACGAGTGCGGCATTGAGCTGGATCTGGACATGTCCAACGAGATCTCCTCCAAGACTCCCAACCTCTGTCACCTGGCCCCTGCCGGCGATACCTATATGGAGGATCTGGAGGGCGCAGGCGGCGTCTACGCGGTGATGAAGGAGCTGACCAAGCGCGGCCTCCTGGACACCAGCGTTATGACCTGCACCGGCAAAACCATGGAGGAGAACCTGGCGGGTGTGGAGAATCGGAATCCCGAGCTCATCCGGCCCATCGAGAACCCCTACTCCCCCGACGGCGGCATCGCCGTCCTCAAGGGCAACCTGGCCCCCGAGGGCTGTGTGGTCAAGCGCTCCGCCGTCGCCCCCGAGATGATGCGCCACACCGGCCCCGCCCGGGTGTTCAACAGCGAGGAGGAGGCCATCACCGCCATCTATGAGGGCAAGATCGTCTCCGGCGATGTGGTGGTCATCCGCTATGAGGGCCCCAAGGGCGGTCCCGGCATGCGCGAAATGCTCAATCCCACCTCCGCCATCTGTGGTATGGGTCTGGGCGAAAGCGTGGCCCTCATCACCGACGGCCGCTTCTCGGGCGCTACCCGCGGCGCCTCCATCGGCCATGTCTCTCCCGAAGCCGCGCTGGGCGGCCCCATCGCCTTTGTGGAGGAGGGGGACATCATCTCCATTGATATCCCCGCCTGCAAGATCCAGCTGGAAGTGGACGAGGCCACCCTGGCAGAACGCCGTGCCAAGTGGGTTTGCCCCGAGCCCAAGGTCAAAACCGGCTACCTGGCCCGGTATGCCAAGCTGGTCACCTCCGCCGCACGGGGCGCTGTACTGGAATAATTTTACTAGGGGAGCGGTTAAAAACCGCTCCCCTACTTGTCATATTGGCATCTTTTCGGTATAATACGGGCAAGAATGAAGCAAGACATGAAGCAAGAGGAGCGTTCAATATGAAACAGAGAAGCATCCCCCTGTGTGTGATCTATTCCATCATTACCTGCGGTATTTACAGTATCTACTGGTTCATCTGCCTGACCGATGAGAGCCGTATCGTATCGGACCGCTATCAGACTTCCGGCGGTATGGCGTTCCTGTTTAACCTCATTACCTGTGGAATCTATGGGATCTACTGGGGCTACAAGATGGGCGAGGCCATGGACGACGCCCGGGCCCAGCACGGCGAGCCTGCCGGGTCTCTGCCCATTATTTTCCTGATCCTCAACCTGTTCGGTCTGTCCATTGTGACGATGGCTCTGATCCAGAACGAGCTCAATAAATACGAGATCGCCTGATGCGTGCCCGCACCCTTCGCCTGATGCGAGGTCTGGGGCTCCTGTTGGCCGCCGGACTGGCCTATGCTGCCTTCTGTCTGGTGACCGGGTGGTCCATCCCCTGCCCCTTCCATCTCCTCACCGGGTGGAATTGCCCTGGCTGTGGGGTCACGCGGATGTGTCTTGCCTTGCTGCGGCTGGACCTGGCCGGAGCTTGGCAGGCCAATCCCGGTCTCATGCTCCTGCTTCCCTTTTTAGCCGTCCTTCTGCTCTCCCTGGCCGTGCGCTATATCCGCACCGGACGGGGGCTGCCAAGCCCCGGGGAACAGAAGTTGATCTGGTGCGGTGTGGCCTATCTTCTGCTCTATGGCCTGCTCCGCAACCTGTGGGAAATCTGATCCAAAGAAAACCGCCTGTGCCAAGTGGCACAGGCGGTTTTTTTCATTACTCAAAGGTCAGAGGCGGGTCCAGGGCCTCCTGCTTGGGCGGGCGGGGGAAACGTCCGGTGACAAAGTCATAGAAATTCGCCATGGACGCCATGTAGTAGGGCGTCACCCATAGTCCCAGAATCCCCAGGGTCAGGACCGAGAGCAGCTGCCACCCCAGGAAGGAGAGCTCCAGCTTGAACAGCTCCCACTTCCAGCCCTTCATATAGGTCACGCTGTTGCGCACAGCCTCCCGGGCACCGCTCTCCGGCTCATCCAGCAGGAAGAAGTAGGTCAGGCTATAGCGCAGCATGACCCAGAAGCAGTAGACCAGAAAACCGATCATGCCGGGGACCAGGAAGAGGAAAATCCCAAAACTGCCCATTCCCATCAGGACCAGCCCCAGCACCCAGTAGATTCCCGTGCCCAGCAGCAGCCAGGGCAGCATGCACAGCGTCTGCCAGATGTCGGTCAGCAGTACTTTTCCAGCCATGGAGAAGATATTGAAGAGGCTCTGAAATCCTCCCTCCTGGCCCCGGGCCAGGTGCATGGCGTAGGCCATATACCCTGCGCTCAGCACAGCGGAAAAAAGCGCCATCACAATGGTGAAAAAGAGGAACGGCAGAAGGAATGCTCCAGTCAGCAGCTCCTCCGAGAGGTACTGTCCTCCCAAAAGCAAGCCCTCAATGGCCCGCAGGGGCGATCCGGTGGCCAGCAGGAAGATCACATAGTTTCCTCCCATACTCACGCCGCTGGTCAGCAGCAGGTAGATCAGTGTCACCAGCATGGGATGGGGATTGGCTCCGCTCAAACAGGCGCGGGCCTCCGCTTTGATACGAATTCGGTCAAAGTTCATGGTATCCCCTCCTTTCTGTCCTCAGGATACCATAGACCGCCCCACTTGGCAAGCATCACTCACCCCCGGGCAGCTCTACCCAGAAGCGCACCCCGCCGGGGATGTTCTCCGCACCGCAGAATCCATGGTGGAGGCGCACTGCCTCCCGCACCAGCGCCAGTCCCAGCCCGGAGCCTCCAGCCCGGGCCCGCTCCTTCTCACCCCGCCAGAAGGTCTCAAAGAGCTGCCCCAGGTCCTCAGGCGGGATGGGCTCTCCGTCGTTCTCCACGGCGAGGCGTACGATCCGGTCCCACCGGACCAGCGTGAGGCGGATCGCTCCGCCGGGCGGCGCGTGCCGCAGGGCGTTGGAGAGGAGATTGTCCACCACCTGCTCCAGGCGCATCCGGTCTCCCGCGATCCGGACCGGCTCCAGATCCAGAACAACGCGGATGGACTGCTCCTCCGCCGACCGGCCCAGGCGCTGGGCCGCCCCCGCTACCAGTGCGGTCAGATCCACGTCCTCCGGAAGGAGCCGCTTCTCCTCTCCCTCCATTCGGGAGAGCTCCAGCAGGTCGCACACCAGCACTCCCATCCGGTCGGCCTCGTCCATCAGCACGGAGAGGTATTCCTCCCGTTTTTCCGGGACGATGTCCTCCCGCAGGGCCTCAGCGTAGGAGCGCACCACCGCCGCCGGGGTCTTGAGCTCATGGGCGGCCGCCCGGGTGAGAGAGCGCTCCCGCCGCAGGGTGTCGGCCTGCCGTTTACTGACCCGGAGGGCCAGCAGCAGCAGAAAGAGGAAGGTGGCCCCATAGGTGAATTCCAGTCCTCTGCTCCCCAGCCGCCAGATATTATAGGCCACGCCGTAGGCCGAAATCAGCTCCGGTTGGTCTGCCGACGGACCGCAGCGGGCATAGCCCTGGCCGCCGCCTCCGCCGCCGGTCCAATCGCTTCCCGGCTTTCTCCCGTCCAACAGACTGTCGATGCGCCCCTCGGCCGCCCGGAAGAGGGCCAGGGCCTGCTCCGGACTGTCCTTGCTCCATACCAGGGGGGAGCTCACCTGGGCCGCGTCAAAGGGAAAGGTGGTGAGCCTCTTGTCCTGGAAGAAGGAACTGTCCGTGTCCAGCAGGACCACAGGCCCCTCCTCATAGTAGTACACCAGCTTCTGGGGGTAGACCACATTTCCCTCCTGCACTCCGATGACTTCCCCCCGCAGGCCCACCCGCTCGTTGTCACTCGCCTCGTACAGTCCGCCCTCCGTGCCATAGAAGTGAGTATAAATCGGATTGGCCCGTATCCGTTTTGCCAGCGCCACGTGTTCCTCCTCGCTGAGCACCGCGTCAAAGCAGAGGTAGTGGTCATAGACCCCTGTACCCGGCAGACAGAAGCTTCCCCAGGTCAGGGGGGTGCGGGCCAGCTCGGTCCCCTCCTGGTCGTAGAGGCGGAACACCCCCATGGCCCCCGCCGTGTCGTAGCTTGTCATCCGGTTCGTCAGGATGGCCGGCTTCTCCCATTCCTCCGCCGTCCCCTCCAGCACCATCTGGCAGTTTTTCAGAGTAGACTCTTCGTACGACCCCATGGCGTGTTCTACCTGGTCTCGCTTGGCGTCCAGATTCTGAAAGGTAAGGACCCCCACCAGGAGGAGCCATAGGGCAAAGAAGCTCAAAAAGACACTGCGGAAGATGCGCCAAAATACCCGGTCCTTCATGGTCATCCCTCCCTGAGCTGATACCCCGCCTTGAACACGGTCCGGATCTGCCGCCCGGCACTTCCCAGGGCGGCGCGCAGGTTCTTGATCTGTACGTCCACCGCCCGCTCGTCTCCCTCAAAGTCCAGGCCCCACACCTTGTCCAGCAGCTGTGCCCGGCTGAGGACCACCCCCCGGTTGCGCATCAAACAGAGCAGCAGCTCGTATCCCCGGGGTGAGAGCGGGATCTCCGAATCGTTCACCGTACAGGTCCGTGTGCCGGTATCCAGCCCGATGGCCCCGCAGCGCAGGGTCGTCCCCAGGGTCCCGCCCCGGCTCCGGCGGATCAGGGCCATGGTACGGGCATAGAGAAGGGCCAGGGAAAAGGGCTTTCCCACATAGTCGTCCGCCCCCAGTTCATAGCCCCGCAGGGCGTGGGCCTCGTCTCCCAGCGCAGTGAGGAAGAGGATGGGGACCCCGCTGCGCTCCCGCACCGCCCGGCACACGGCAAAGCCGTCCGGTCCCGGCATCATCACATCCAGCAGCACCGCGTCATAGTCCCGTTCCCGCAGAGCCTCCAGCGCCTCGGCTCCGTCCGCCGCCGTGCGGCACGCCACACCGTGGGCGACAAAGTAGTCCCGCACCACCGTGCGCAGCCGCTCCTCATCCTCCGCCAGCAGAATGGCTGTCTCCATATTTCTCTCCCCCCTTTCGTCCCTATCATACCATCCACTTGTGTCCAAGTTATGTGGCCGCCCAGAAAAAACGGGAGTGCCGGAGCACTCCCGTTTCCTGTTCCTTCTGCGCAGACCTCAGCGGCGTCCGCCGCCAAAGCCCCCACCTCCTCTGGAACCTCCAAAGCCGCCGCCTCGGCTACCTCCGAAGCCACCGCCTCGTCCGCCCCGGGAACCGCCGAAACTGCCGCCTCGTCCGCCCCGGGAACCGCCGAAACCGCTGCCTCCGCCGAAGCTGCTGCCTCGTTCGTTCCGGGAGCCGCCGAAGCCACCATGGCTCCCGCCCGAGGGCCGCCCGCCGAAGGTTCCGCCTCCTCTGGGTCCGTGGTTCCCCGCACCTCCAAATCCACCGGGGCCGCGTCCGCCCGGTGGGGGTGGGGGCGGGGCATTCCACCGCCGCCGGTACCAGCCGTACCGGGGTCCGTGCCAGAAGAGAATGGGCCGGAAGAGCACCGGGGGATTGGGCACGCCATAATAGCGGCGGCGGTACTCATTATACCGGTACTCATCGGCCACACAGGCCAAAACAAAGACAAGAGCCACCGCAACGACGGTCATGGAGACCCAGTCCACCGACGCTTTGGACGACGTGGTATAGCCCGCGGTGCCCATATCCCCGGTACCGAAGGCGTTCTGGTAGAGCTCATCCATCCCCTGATAGAAGCTGAGGACACCATCCTCCCAGGCACTGCCCGAGAGGACCCGGCGGTCCAGATCTTCCATCGCCTGGGTGGTGAGCAGGGTGGAGAACTCGGTTCCGGGAAAGAGGTAATAACTTCCCTGGGACGCGTCGATGTAGAGAATCGCATCCCCCTCGCCCAGTCCCATATCCAGTCCGGCCGCCTGTGCCGCCTCCTCCAGAGAGCCAGAGGTCGTATGCTCCACCGTCACCAGCGCCACCACACTGTGGTAACGGGCATCCCAGTTGGCATTGTAGAGCCGCACCGTCTGCTCCGCCCCTTCGGAGAGGAGCCCGGCCTGGTCGTCCAAAAAGCGGCTCACCGAGCCGGTGTCCAGGGAGTTATCCAGCGGCACTCCGGTGTCCTGGGGCAGCAGATACTGTTCCTTGCGCAGCTGTCCGATCCCAATGGCGGCCAGGATCATCAGCACTGCCAGCAGCAGCGCTGTGCCGCGCTTTTTCAGGGCGCCCAAGGCTTAACCCCGCAGCTCCAGCAGTTTCTGCTTGAGCTCGCCCTCGATCCGTCCCAGTTCCACTTCGGCCTCCCGGCGCTTCTGGGCGCCGTCCTGCTGGATCTTCATCACCTCGTCCAGGGTGGAGATCAGCTGCTGATTCGTGTGCTGGAGGGTCTGGATGTCCACCACACTCCGCTCGGCCTCCCGCGCGGTCTCGATGGTGCCCATCTTGAGCATGTCCGCATTCTGCCGCAGGAGTTCATTGGTCATATTGGTGACGGCGCTCTGGGCCGCGGTGGCCTGACGGGAGTGCTCCAGCCCCAGGGCCAGGACCATCTGGCTCTTCCACAGGGGGATGGTGTTGACCAGCGAGGACTGGATCTTCTCCAGCATCAGGGCGTCGTTGTTCTGGATCAGCCGGGTCTGGGGACCCATCTGCACCGAGATCATACGGGTCAGCTCCAGGTCGTGGAGCTTCTTCTCAAAGCGGCTGCACATATTGGCCAGATCGTTGTAGGCCTGGGCGTCCTCCTGGGCGCCGGTCTCCCCGGCCTTGCGCTTAAGGGCCTCCAGGTCCTCCGCCCGGACCTGCTGGAGGCGCTTTTTCCCGGCCAGGATATACATGGTGAGCTCCTTATAGTATTTCATATTGAGCTCATACATCTGGTCCAGCATGGCTACGTCCTTCATCAGGGTGACCTGGTGCTGCTCCAGAATGGAGACGATCTTGTCCACATTGGTCTCCGCCTTGGAGTAGGCGATCTTCATCTCCTCCAGCTCATCCTTCTTTTTCTGGAAGAAGCCAAAGATGCCCCCCTTCTTCTCCTCCGGGGTGCCCACATGCTTGAGCTCCACCACCAGGGAGGAGAGGGCCTGTCCCACCTCGCCCAGGTCCTTGGTCCGCACCGAGTTGAGGGCATTCTCCGAGAAACCGGCGATATTCTTCTGGGCCGCCGCGCCGTACTGGAGGACCATGTTGGCGTCGGTGATGTCGATCTTCTGGGCAAACTCGTCCACCATCTTCCGCTCGGCCTCGGTGAGACGGCTCTCATCCAGCTTGACCGCGTTGGCGTCCCGCTCGGCCTGGGTCATGGCCGCGCTCTGCTCCTCCGTCTGGGGCGTCAGCGTCAGCTCAGGAGCCTGGGGCGCGGCGGCCGCAGCGGTGTCCAGGGTGGGCGTCAGAGTCAGTTCCGGCATGGTATCCAATTTATCCGACATAGTGATTCGTCCTTTCCTATTTCAATTCGTAATATTTCTTTCCTTTATTCCGGTTTGGTTTCAAAATCCGATCCGCTCAGACCCTCTCCCGCCAGCATCTGCTCCAGTACGGTGATGTCGGTGGCAATGTCCAGTGCCTCATCTCCAAAGAGGGCGTCCAGCTGCCGGTCAAAGGCGGCGACGATGGTCTCCATCATGGTCTCGATCTTGCCCATGGTCCCGTCAATGTTGGTGCCCGACACACCGGCACTTCCCATCCGGTCATAGGCGTTGAGCAGCTTGAGGGTGGTGGGCAGATAGTAGTTGAGGAACTTTCGGATCTGAGAGCGCTTCTCCGGGTGCTGCGCCACATAGTCCAGGATCTTTCCGGTCACCTCTTCCAGGTGGTCGATCTGGGCCGAGATGGTGGCATCCTCAATGTTGTCGTTGAGGCGGCGCATCTCGCTCAGCGCCCGCTCCCGTTCCTTTTTGAGGGCTGCGATCTCCGGATCTTCGCTCGTCTCCTCCTTGGTCTCTGCCTTTTCCTCCGGTTCCTTCTGCTCCGGCTCGTCGGGCACGATCAGGACCCGGTCTTTCCAGATCAGACAGCGCCCCAGCACATAGACCGCCAGGGAGGCCGCCGCCGCCCCAAACCAGTGCAGGGGCTGATAGAGGGGCAATACCAGGGACCAGATCAGCCAGGTGACGCCCACGGCATAGATGGGGGCCACAGAAGGTCGTCTTTCTTTCGCCATTTGCATATCCTCCAAAACAGGGGCTTATTTGAGCTGGTTTTATTGTACCTTTCCGCAGTTGGGGTGTCAAGAAACATCCGCTTCCAGCGGGAATGGCACTTTCTCTCGTTGACTTTAGCGTGAAAAATTATTATGATATATGCAGTGCATCCGCCCCAGCGGCGGTACTTCTATTTTGGGGCTCCAGGGCCTTCCGGGTCCGGAGATACACGCAACGGTCATGGTCGCTCCTTTGTGTGAGGCGGCTCCCATCCGCTGTGTCAATGAAAGGGGACGTCTCTCATGCTTACGCTCAACGAGTTCAAGGCCGCCCGCAATGTATTGTCCGGCGTCATCCTGAACACCAACCTGATTTACAGCCCCGCCCTTTCCAAGAGCACGGGCAACCATGTCTATATCAAGCCGGAGAACATGCAGGTCACCGGCGCCTACAAGATCCGCGGCGCATACTATAAGATCAGCACCCTCTCGGAGGAGGAGAAGGCCCGGGGCCTCATCACCGCCTCCGCAGGCAACCACGCCCAGGGCGTGGCCTATGCCGCCCAGGCCGCCGGCGTCAAGGCCACCATCGTCATGCCCACCACCACGCCGCTGGTCAAGGTCAACAACACCAAGGACTACGGCGCGGAGGTCATCCTGCACGGCGAGACCTTTGACGATGCCGCCGCCCTGTGCGCCCAGCTGGCGGAAGAGCGGGGCCTCACCTATGTACACCCCTTCAACGACCCCGCCATCGCCACCGGCCAGGGTACCATCTCCTATGAGATCTTCCAGGACCTGCCCGATGTGGACATCATCCTGGTGCCCATCGGCGGCGGCGGACTGGCCACCGGCGTGTCCACCCTGGCCAAGCTCCTCAATCCCAATGTCACCGTCATCGGCGTGGAGCCTGTGGGTGCCGCCAGCATGAAGGCCAGCCTGGAGGCCGGTCACATCGTCACCCTCCCCACCATCGACACCATTGCCGACGGCGTGGCCGTCAAGACGCCCGGCGACCAGATCTTCCCCTATATCCAGAAGAATCTGGACGACATCATCACCATCCACGACAGTGAGCTGGTGGACGCCTTCCTGGATATGATGGAGCGCCACAAGATGGTGGTGGAAAATGCCGGCCTGCTCACCATCGCCGCCCTCCATCACCTCAACTGCAAGGGGAAAAATGTGGTGCCTGTCCTCTCCGGCGGCAACATGGACGTGATCACCATCTCCTCCCTGGTCCAGCACGGCCTCATCAACCGCGGCCGGGTCTTTACCTTCTCGGTGCAGCTGCCCGACCGCCCCGGCGAGCTGGTGCGGGTGGCCAACATCGTGGCCCAGGAGAACGGCAACATCATCAAGCTGGAGCACAACCAGTTCGTCAACATCAATCGTCAGGCGGGCGTAGAGCTCCGGGTCACCACCGAGGCCTTCGGCCATGCGCACAAAAATGCCATCCTGGACGCCTTCAAGGCCGCGGGCTACGACGCCCGTGTGGTCAATACCGTCCTGTAAACGCTCTTTGTTGGCCGCCGGCGAAGCCCACCGGCGGCCAACTATACCCAGCGGCGCACACAGTGCTCCCTGCCGGTTCCGGGCCCGTGGGGCCGGGGAGAGCTTCCGGCCGGTCTCTGTGTGCAGACGGCCGTGCCGTCCCTGCCGCGTGCACTATCCTATGCGCAATGGGAACGGGCGGTGCGCCCGCCCTCCCACGAGTATATACCCCACAGCTTTTCCATGGTATGAACGGAGGATGAAAGTATGATTAAAATTGCCCCTTCTATTCTCTCCGCGGACTTTGTAAACCTGGAGCGGGACATCAAGCGGGTCTCCACCGCCGACTGGCTCCACGTGGACGTCATGGACGGCCACTTTGTGCCCAATCTGACCATTGGTATCCCGGTGGTCAAATCCATTCGCAAATGCACCGACATGTTCCTGGATGTGCACCTGATGATCGATAAGCCGGTGCGCTACATCGAGGACTTTGCCAAGGCCGGCGCCGATCTCCTCTCGGTCCATCTGGAGGCCGACGGCCCCACCGGCATTGCCCAGGCCCTGCGGGTCATGGAGGACTGCGGGGTGAAGAAGGCGGTGGCCCTGCGCCCCATCACCTCTCCCAAGGCCATCCTGCCCTACCTGGAAAACCTGGACATGGTGCTGGTCATGACGGTGGAACCCGGCTTCGGGGGCCAGTCCTTCATGGCCGACCAGCTGGACACCATCAGCCAGGTCCGCTCCCTGATCCGCCAGTATAATCCTGCCTGCCGCCTGCAGGTGGACGGCGGCATCAATCCCGAGACCGCCCGCCGGGTCATCGCCGCCGGGGCCGACACCCTGGTGGCCGGCTCCGCCGTCTACGGCGCGGCCGATCCCGCCATGGCCATCGCGGCTCTGCGGGGCTAACTCTCAACCATCATCGGAGGTCCATCCATGCAGTATTTTCCCCCTGCTCTGGAAACCCTTACGGAGCAGTTCGCCCGTCTGCCGGGCATCGGCCATAAGAGCGCCCAGCGCCTGGCCTTTTTCGTCCTCTCCCAGAGTGCCGAGGACGTACAGGCCTTTGCAGACGCCCTCTTAGGCGCCAAGCACTCCATCTCTCTATGCCCGGTCTGCCAGAATCTGACCGAGGGCGAGGGCCCCTGTGCCCTTTGTTCCAGCGATAAGCGGGATCGGGGTGTCATCTGTGTGGTGGCCAGTCCCAAGGATGTGGTGGCCATCGAGCGCGCCCGGGAGTACGATGGCCTCTACCATGTGCTCCACGGGGTCATCTCCCCCATGAACCACGTGGGCCCTGACGACCTGCACATCAAGGAACTGGTGGAGCGGGTGGCCGCCGGCGGCGTGCGGGAGGTCATTATGGCCACCAACCCCGACACCGAGGGAGAGGCCACGGCCATGTACCTCTCCCGGCTCCTCAAGCCCTTCCAGGTGAAAGTGACCCGTCTGGCCTACGGCATCCCGGTGGGCAGCCACCTGGAGTATACCGACGATGCCACCCTCATGCGCGCCCTGGAGGGACGGCGGGAGATCTGAGGGACACTCTCCCATACAACTGCAAAACAGCCTGTGGAATCCTCCACAGGCTGTTTTATTTTTTCTCTTTATTACCTTTTGGAATCACACGGTCCCGGCGGATTACTCCAGGGTCACCTCGCCGGCCAGGCTGGTCTCAAAGTAACGGCGGACCTGCTCCGGGTCCTGCGTCTGTCCCAGGGCCCACATGAGCTTGGTGACCGCCGCCTCGGTGGTCATGTCCCGCCCCTGGATGACGCCCTGCTCCAGCGCCCGGCGTCCCACCTCATAGACCGCAAAATTACTGGGCTCATAGAGGCACTGGCTGCACACCACCACCGACACGCCTGCGGCCGCGGCTGCCTGGAGCTTGGCCACCAGATCCCGCCGCACAAAGTGCAGGCCGCCCGCTCCGAAGGCCTCGATCACGATGCCCCGGTAGTGCATCTGGAGGAGCATGTCAAAAATCTCAGGCTCCACCCCCGGGGTGAGCTTCATCAAAAATACCCGGGGGGAGAGGGCGTCCCGAAGCACACATCCCTCACCCCGCAGCGGGGGAAGGGCGGCCGGGGTACAGTCCAGTCCGCCTCCGGAGGCCTGGGCCACATAGGGCCAATTCACGCTCTCAAAAGCGTCAAATCCGGTGGTGCGGGTCTTGACCGCACGGGTGCCCAGGATGATCTTACGGTTAAAGGCCACAAATACGCCGCCGATCCCGCTCTCCGCCATGGCCAGCGCCAGGCGCAGGTTCTCCTGTCCGTCGGAGAGGGGATGCTCAATGGGCAGCTGGGACCCGGTGAGCACCACCGGGATGGAGATCCCCTGGAGCATGAAGGACAAAATGGAGGCCGTATAGGCCATGGTGTCGGTCCCGTGGGTAATGACGATGCCGTCATACTCCCGGCTGGAGGCAAAGACATGCCGTCCAATGATCTGCCACTCCTCCGGCTGGATGTTGGAGCTGTCCATGCGCAGGATATCCCGCACCGTGATCTCATACCGCTTCAGCACCGCAGAGGGCAGCATATCGGTCAGGGCCTCTCCGTCCAATCCGGGGGCCAGTCCCTCCTCCATGGGCTGGGACGCAATGGTGCCGCCGGTCGCCAGCAGCAGGAGCTTGGGTTTGTTCAAAATGTTTTCGCCTCTTCCACGCAGCGCTCCAGAGCCTGAGCCATGATCTGCTCTGCGTCATTTGTAATGATATCCAATCCGTCCGCCGCGATACAGCGGAACTCGGGAATGCCGAACATATGGCAGATCACCTTGAGCTGACTGGCTCCCAGTTCCAGCCACTGGACTTCCGGCGCGGAAAAATCTCCGCCCCGGGTGGTGATGAAGAGGAGCTTTTTCGCCTTGCAGAGGCCGTGCTCCACCCCGTCCTCGTCATAGTAGAAGGTCAGATTGACCCCGGAGATCCGCTCCAGATAGACCCGCAGCAGGGCGGGAAAGGACTGCTCCCAGAAGGGGGCCGCGATGACGATGCGGTCGGCCGAGGTAAACTGGTGGGAGACCTCAAACATGGGGTGATCGGTCTGCTTGGCCGCCAGCAGGGACTCCTGAAGCTCCAGCGTGTCGGGATAGAGGGGCTCCAGGCGCTCCTGCATCAGATTGCGCTCGGTGATCTCGTCCTCCGGATGGAGGGCTGCGTACTCCGCCAGAAAGGCGCGGGCCAGCTTCAGAGTGCGGGACTTCTCCTCCCGGACACAGGCGTTGACGAAAAGTACCTTTGCCATCGGTATCACGCTCCTAATTTCGTTTGTGATACTATTGTAGCAAGAAGGGCTGGGTCCGTAAAGTCCAAATCTGCCATAAGACGGACCACCGTCTTTCCGCTGCGGAGGATGAGATATTCACCCCGCTCATATTGATACAGCACGCTCTCCTCCGCACCAGAGACCTCCACCGGGATGGCTGTCTCCTCGCCCCGGCCGCAGAGTATGGCCTTAGTCTCATCCTGGTCCGCTTTTTGCTCTAGCTCCCGGAACACCCGCCCGGCCAGAGCGGAAGTGGCCGCGTCATAGCGCTCCACGTAGAGGATGCCTCCCAGCCCCCTGCTCTGGACAAAACTCACTGTGGAGAGCAGCCCGCTCCCCTCCTGCCACATGATATCGTCGGTTCGGGTGATTCCACCCAGATCGGCCGCTGTGACCACCGGCCGGCCCTCTTCTGCCAGCTGTGCGGGATCCAGCGGCGTCTCGGTGCGCAGGTTGCCCGTCCAGAGGGTACTCAGCAGCGCCGCTGCCAGAACAGGCAGCCAGAGGGCATCCCCCCAGGCCCGCACCCGAGCGCCCCGGAGAGAGGGACTCGGAAGGACCTCCCCCTGGGCCCGCCGCAGCTTCCAGCCATACCGGCACACATGGAACAGCTTGTAGAGCTGCCACAGGAGCCCCAGCCCGATCATTCCCAGGGCCAGAAGCTCCCCCGGATGGAGCAGGAGCTCAAACCAGTAGACCGCCCTCCGCTCCGCGTAAAAAAAGAGTACCGTGGAGAGCACCACCGTAACGAGGACACTGGCCGTGGACTCCACCGCCGGGCGCACCACCTGCTGCTGGAAGCGCGCCTGCTCCAGCTCCGGGTCGGTCTGAAGAGGGACAGGGTTCTGTCCGCGGATGGATTTGTAGATCCGCTGTGCCCCGCTCTCCCCCACCTGCTCCCAGCCTGCATCGGCACAGAGCTGACGGTATTCCGCCTGTCGCTCCACCCAGCCCTCCTGCGACTCCTCCCGCCTGCGCGCGGGAACCAGGTCCACCGTGTAGCGCACCTCCGGGCAGCTCAAGGGCACAAAGACGGCGATGCAGCCGGCCAGCACCCGCTCCAGCTCCCAGCCACGGGCTTTCCAGCCCTCCAGCCAGGTCTCAGCCGCCCGGTAATCCTCATCCCGAAAGCCATAAAATGCATACCGTTTTTTCATCGTTTCACTCCAGATCCAGCCGCTCCAAGACAGCATTCCACATACGCTCCCCGGTCAGGTCGGGCGCTCCTCCGTCCAGAATATGCGCCCCCACCAGGGCAACCGTGCAGCCCTCCCGCAGCAGGAGGAAGGAACCGTCCCGGGCGCTCCAGCTCTCATCCAGGCCCAGCTCCACCGGTACAAAGTCCAGAAGTCCGTATGCCTCGTACCCGCTGCGCCCACTCTCCCATCGGATGGCCCGCACCAGAAGGGAGGCGTATCCGTCGCTCACACAGGTATAGCGGTCGCAGGAGAGGAACTGGTATCCCTCTTCCTCCCGGGCGTCCTCGTGATATCGGATCCCCTGTACCAGCAGGGACCAGACCGGCTCCTCCCGGATGTACGTCACCGCATTGGGGTCCACCCCCATCTCCTCGGCCATAGCCAGAGGGCGCTCCCGCAGCTCCGGGCGGTGGGCGGCCACATCGTAGCCGCTGTATCCCAGGAAGGGGATGAACAGCTCCACCAGCTGAAAGATCACGCACAGCTCCATGAGCAGCCAGCCCAGCCACCCCACGCCGCCCCGGAAGCGGGACCAGAAGGGGGAGCTGGCCACCGGCTCCTCCCGCTCCACTGCCCGTTTCCAGCGCCGCCAGTGGAGCAGTCCGGCCGGAATACTCCAGAGCAGTCCGATCACACAGCAGAGAACACCAAGCGCCCCCAAAAGGCAGGCGGTGCTGCACAGGATCTCACTGGGCTTCACCGCTCTTCCCACGCCGTGCCACTGGAGCCAGCCCCACAGGGCCGCCAGAGCCGCCAGAAGGCCCAGCAACAGCAGGTGTCCCAGGATGGCCGGACGGATGGCACGCTTCCAGTAGGTACGCTCCTCCATCTTCCGGTCGGTCTGAAGGGGCACCGGCCGGGCCACAGGGCTGGAGGCAAAGATGGCCATGCCGCTGCTCTGGGCCACATACTCCCATCCGGCGTCGGCGCAGAGCTGGTAGTAGTCCTCCATATCTAGGGCGTATTCATCCGGCTTTCGGTGCAGGTCCACACAGTAGCGCAGATCGGTCCGCCCGCTGGGCCGAAACCAGGCCAGCACATTGAGCCAGATCCGGTCCAGCTCCCAGCCCGCCGCCGCCCGGCGGTTGAGCCAGTCCTCAGCCGCCTTATAGTCCATCTCCTCATAGAGAAATAGGCCCAATTTTCGTCTCATTCACACGCCTCCTCAGCTGTCCAGAATGACTTCCATCCGGTCCAGGTACCGCTCCCGCTTCACTTCTGCTCGTCCTCTCGCAGAACGCGTTCCATATCAGCAGCCTGACGGCGGATGCGCTCATACTCCCCCCGGAGCACACGATCCCCCTCTTCCGTCAGGCGGTAGTATTTCCGGTTTTCCTCCACCCGGGTGCGGCAGATCAGGGCATCCTTCTCAAAGCGCTCCAAGAGGGCATACAGGGTGCCTGCTCCCACATTCACCCGTCCTCCGGTCAGCGCGGAGATGTTCTGCATAATGCCGTAGCCGTGGCGCTCCTGCCGCAGGGACAGCAGGACATAGTACATGGGCTCGGTCAACGTATCCAGCTTTTTTCGCGCCACGATTTTCCCTCCCCTGACTATATCGAATATCGTTATAGTTATCATACGATAGGATAGCGTAGGTGTCAATCCATGAAAAAATCGGACTGCAAATTTGCAGTCCGATTTTTTATCTCTCCTCCGGAAAATCACATTCCGGACAAAATCCATATTTGGGGGCAGTCCCGTGGGCGTGGGCCCACATCCGCTCTCCATAGGCAAAGTGCCACCACTCGGTGCAGTAGTTGATAAATCCTGCCCCGGTCATCCGGTGAAAGAGCAGGCGCCGGTTCTCCAAAGCCGCTTGGTTTTCCGGATGCTCTTCCACCCAGTGGGTGTGGGCTGCCGGGGTCAGATCATCAAAGCCGGTCCCCATGTCCAGCGGGACGCCGTTTTTGCACAGAGTGAGATCCACCGCACCGCCCGTGGTATGGGGGGCGGGCGCATGGAGCCGTTTGACCGGCTTGGCCACAAAATCACTCAGGATCCGCTCCACCTCTTCCGGCTGGAGGCCCGGGGTACGCGCCCGCACAATATCCTCAAACTCCTCATAGATGGCCTTTTGGAGGGTCAAAGGCCGCAGACAGTCATAGATCAGCAGCGAATAGCACGCTGGAAGTCCCTCCACCACCTGGCACAGCCTCTTCCAGACCCCCTCCCGCATAAGACACCGGTCCATGGCCCCGCGAAGTCCCCGCTTCTGGTAAGCGCGGTCAAATCGAATCCGGGGATGGAGGTCTGTCACATCCAGAAGGGCTTCCCCGCAGTCCTGTGGGGCGGGTACATCGCTCAGGTCCGGGTCCTCTTCCCAGGGAATGGGCCTCTGCTGGTCCCTCCATACCCGTTCCATGTCCAGTTCCATCTCTCTCCCCCCCTCGTTCAGAGCTCTACCGGGATATTTCCTGTCAGCGTCAGGCTATCCGGAGAAACCAAGCATTCCCGTGCAAAAATCTGTACCCCTGCTTCCCGGGCACGCCGCAGTGTTTCCCCAAAGGCCGGGTGGGTCCGGTCATTGGGGCGGAAACACCTCATTCCCTCCATCTGTACCACAAAGCAGAGGGCTGCCTCGTATCCTGCCGCATGGCAGGCAATCAACTCCTCAATATGCTTGACACCGCGTTCCGTGGGGGCATCCGGAAAGAGTACCACGCCGTTTTCTTCCAGCGTAACTCCCTTTACTTCCACAAAGCCGCGCCGTTTGGTGGAAAAGTCCTCTGCCTCCCAGTAAAAATCAAAGCGAGAATGGCCAAATTTTGTCTCCGGTTTCAGGAGCGTCAAGCCCGGAACCCATTCTCCTGCCTTGGCCCACTCCCCGAAAACCTGGTTTGGCGCCTGGGCATCCATATTGATCAAGAGGGAACCTTTTTCCACCGCAATGAGATCAAACTGTGTCTTACGCTTGGGCTGGTCCGCCTTCTCCAGGTAGACCACCGCCCCGGGCACCAGCAGTTCCCGGCAGCGGCCGGTGTTCTTTACATGGACGACCTCCATGCTGCCGTCCACTTCCACGTGGGCTATGAAGCGGTTCGGGCGGGCCAGAAAGATCCCTCTCTTCACCTGTTTGTAGCGCATGTGGATGCCCCCTATCGAAATGAGGATAAACAAAAAACGGACAGTCGCATGGACTGTCCGTTCCTGATGTGTTGGCATTACCTATTTTCCCGGTCCGTCTCCAGACAAGTATCTTCGGCGCAGATGAGCTTAACTTCCGTGTTCGGAATGGGAACGGGTGGACCCTCATCGCAATCAACACCAACTCTGGTGAAAAGAACTGGACAATCTTACGACTGTCCAGTTCTGTGTCGGCATTACCTATCTTCCCGGTCCGTCTCCAGACAAGTATTTTCGGCGCAGGTGAGCTTAACTTCCGTGTTCGGAATGGGAACGGGTGGACCCTCACCGCAATCAACACCAACTTACTTTTCTCCGAGAAGAAAAGTAAGCAAAAGAAATTCTATTTCTTCTCCTTACCGTTCTTCTCAACGATAAGCTATTATATTCAATTTTCATCTCTTTGTCAAGAGAAAATTGGTGACCCGTACGGGAATCGAACCCATGTTTGCGGCGTGAGAGGCCGCCGTCTTAACCGCTTGACCAACGGG